>NZ_DASRTS010000050.1:0-7040 GCF_035655815.1 Lysobacter sp. | reverse complement strand
GGCCAACACCAGCTTCGGCGACATGGACGAGGTGGTGCGCCGCTTCGGTGCGGCAAACCTGCAGGGCCTGGTGCTGAGCAAGCTGGACGAGACCGGCCGCTTCGGCAACGCCCTGTCGGTGGCGGTGGACCACGCCCTGCCGATCACCTGGGTGACCGATGGCCAGGACGTCCCGGAGGACCTGCATAGGGCCAGTGCAGCCAATCTCGTACTTCGCCTTGAAGATTTGCGCCGAGCGGCCGATATGCCCTGCAACCCGGAGTTGAACCATGCCGTCGCGTGAGTACGCCAAGCTGACCAAGACCTTCCCGCTGTCGGCCACCCGCAGCGAGCCGCTCGGCCCTGTGCGCACCATCGCGGTGACCGGCGGCAAGGGCGGCGTGGGCAAGACCAACGTCTCGGCCAACCTGGCTGTGGCGCTGGCGGGCATGGGCAAGCGCACGCTGCTGCTGGACGCCGACCTGGGCCTGGCCAACATCGACGTGATCCTGGGCTTGAACCCCACCTTTACGCTGGCCGACCTGGTGGCCGGCCGCTGCTCGCTGGACGACGTCATCGTCGAAGGCCCGAACGGCGTGCTGGTCGTCCCGGCCGCTTCCGGCCGCCGGCACATGGCCGAGCTGGCCCCGGCCGAGCATGTCGGCCTGGTCAACGTGTTCTCCGAACTGGAACGCGAGCTGGACATCATGGTGGTCGATACCGCCGCCGGCATCACCGACGGCGTGCTGACCTTCTGCCAGGCCGCGCAGGACACCGTGGTGGTGGTCTGTGACGAACCGGCCTCGATCACCGACGCCTACGCACTGATCAAGGTGCTGTCGCGCGAGCGCGGCGTGGACCGCATCCAGGTGGTGGCCAACATGGTGCGCGACCCCAACGAGGGCCGCGTGCTGTACGAAAAGCTGACCCGCGTGTGCGAGAAGTTCCTCGCCGATGTCTCGCTGAACTACCTGGGCTGCGTGCCGCAGGACGACTGGCTGCGCCTGTCGGTGCAGCGCCAGCAACCGGTGGTGAAGGCCTACCCGTCCAGCCCGGCCGCGCTGGCGATCACCGAGATCGCGCGCCGCACCGCACGCTGGCAGGCGCCGACCGAACCGCGTGGCGGCGTCGAGTTCTTCCTCGAGCGCATTCTCAAGCAGCGCGGGGTGGCCGCATGAAAGGCGCAGCCCAGTACCGGGAGGTCCAGCGCTCGGCGGCCAACGAGGTCATCTCCCAGCACTCGGACCTGGTGCGGCGCATCGCCCACCACCTGGCCGCACGCCTGCCGGCGAGCGTGGAGGTGGACGACCTGATCCAGGCCGGCATGATGGGGCTGATCGAAGCGTCGCGCAGCTACGACGCCGACCAGGGCGCCTCGTTCGAGACCTACGCCTCGATCCGCATCCGCGGTTCGATGATCGACGAGATCCGCCGTGGCGACTGGGTGCCGCGCTCGGTGCACCGCCGCTATCGCGACGTGGTGGCCGCCACGCGCGAGGTCGAGCAGCGCACCGGTCGTGCCGCCAGCGCGCAGGAAGTGGCCGGCGCGATGAACGTGCCGCTGGACGAATACCACCGCATGCTCGAGGACGCCGCGCGCGGCCAGCTGATCAGCCTGGAAGCGCACCTGGACGAACACGACGGCGAACCGCACCTGGCGCGCCACGCCGGCACCTCGCCTGCGCGCGAGTTCGAGCAGGTCGCGTTCCGCGAAGCGCTCGGCGACGCCATCGGCGGCCTGCCCGAGCGCGAGCAGCTGGTGCTGTCGCTGTACTACGAGCAGGAACTGAACCTGCGCGAGATCGGCGCCGTGCTCAACGTCAGCGAATCGCGCGTGTGCCAGATCCACGGCCAGGCGATGTTGCGACTGCGCTCCCGCCTGGGCGAATGGCGCGGGGCCAACGACAGCGATGACGACGATGGCTACTGACTGATTTTGCTTTTGCTCCTCCCCCTGCTTGCAGGGGGAGGTTGGGAGGAGGTACGCGGCGCGCAGGCGCCGGTCACAAGGCACTCCTCCCCAGCCCTCCCCTGCAGGCAGGGGAGGGAGTCCAACCTCCTGATCCATTCTTCGCACCAGAGCCAGCCCACATGGACAAGAACATCCGCATCCTCATCGTCGACGACTTCTCGACCATGCGTCGCATCGTCAAGAACCTGCTCAACGACCTGGGCTTTCACAACACCGCCGAGGCCGACGACGGCAGCACCGCGCTGATCGAACTGAAGAAGGCGCCGTACGACCTGGTGGTCACCGACTGGAACATGCCCGGCATGGCCGGCATCGACCTGCTCAAGGCCATCCGCGCCGATGCGTCGCTGGCGAAGATCCCGGTGCTCATGGTCACCGCCGAAGCCAAGCGCGAGCAGATCATCGAAGCCGCGCAGGCCGGCGTGAACGGCTACGTGATCAAGCCGTTCACCGCGGCCACGCTGGAAGACAAGCTCACCAAGGTGTTCGAGCGCCTGGGAGCGGCCGCGTGATCGACGTTCCTGCACCGCAGGACCGGCAGGCCGTGATCGCCCGTCTGCATGCGGCGCTGTGGGCGCTGGAGCACGACGATCTGGCTGGCTGGCGCAGCAACGTCGACGCGCTGATCCAGTGGCGCAGCCAGCCGCTGGTGCAGGGCCTGGCGAAGCTGGCGCGCGAACTGGAAGGCGCGCTGGGCAACGGCGACATCGCCTCCACCGGCTCGCTGCCGGAAGCCTGCGCGCGGCTCGAGCACGTCGTGCAGGTGAGCGAGGACGCCAGCCACCGCACGCTGGACCTGATCCAGGAATGCGCCACGCTGCTGGGCACCCTGCCCGACGCCGCCGCCGAGGAACAGGCCGCCACCATCGCCGCGATCCGCAGCCGCATGTCGGAGATGACCGCCGCGCAGGGCTACCAGGACCTCACCGGGCAGATCATCCGCCGCGTGGTGGACCTGGTCCGCGCCGTGCACGCCGGCCTGGGCGAAGTGGCCGACACCGGCACGCAGCCGCTACACCTCAACAACAACCGCGGCTACGGCCCGTCCGTGGCCGGCGTCGATCCGGCACCGGCGACGCAGGACGACGCGAACGAACTGCTGTCGTCACTCGGGCTTTGACGCGGGAGCTTTGACGCCGATGGCTCGACACAGAAACACGCTGATGAACACGGACAAAGCGAATGCGTCTGCGATACGGCAACGCGGCGCGAGCCTGTTGGCACGCACCAACTGTGTCCCTCTGCGTGCCTCCGCGTCGAAGAAGGCTTCTGCAAGGGTTTAACGACATCCATGAGCGCCATCGCCAACGACATCGCCGCCGACTTCCTGATCGAGGCGCGCGAGATCCTCGACCAGCTCGGTGAGCAGATGGTCGCGCTGGAACACGCGCCGACCGATCGCGACTGCCTCAACACGGTGTTCCGCGGCTTCCACACCATCAAGGGCGGCGCGGGCTTCCTCGACTTCGCGCCGATGGTGGAGATCTGCCACGCGGTGGAAGACCGCCTCAACGTCGCGCGCGACGGCACCGTGCCGATGGACGCGGCCGCGTTCGACGGCGCGCAGCAGGCCGTGGACCTGGTGATCGACATGCTCGACTGCGTGGCCAACGGCGAGGAACTCCCGCACGCGCCGGCGTCGCTGCTGAAGTCGCTGCGCGACGGCGCCAAGGGTTTCGTGACGCAGATGCCGACGTTGTCGTCGGGGTCCAGCGCGCCGGCCGCCTCGCAACCACCGAAAGCCCCACCGCCTCCCAACCCGCGAGCAGGGGGAGCAGCAAAAGGCGCGAACGCCCCGGAAGCAGCGGACGCCACCGTGCGCGTGGACGTGCGCCGGCTGGACGCGATGGTCGACCTGGTCGGCGAACTGGTGCTGGCACGCAACCGCCTCAAGACGATCCGCCCGCGCCTGCGCGACGAGGACCTGGACCGCGCGGTGACCGCGCTGGACGTGGCCACCTCGCGCCTGCAGTCGGCGGTGATGATGGTGCGCATGCAGCCGGTCGGCCGCGTGTTCGCACGATTCCCGAAGCTGGCGCGCGACGTCGCGCGCCAAGTGTCGAAGTCGGTCGAGTTGGAGATCATCGGCGCCGAGACCGAACTGGACCGCAACCTGGTCGAAGCGCTGGCCGATCCGCTGGTGCACCTGGTGCGCAACGCCATCGACCACGGCATCGAATCGCCCGCCGCGCGCCGCGCCGCCGGCAAGTCCGAACAGGGCACCGTGCGCCTTTCCGCGCAGCAGGAAGGCGACCACGTCTCCATCGAGGTCAGCGACGACGGCGCCGGCATCGATCCGGAGAAGATCCGCCGCAGCGCGGTCAACAAGGGCGTCATCGACAGCGACGCGGCCGCGCGCCTGTCGGCCGACGAATGCCTGCACCTGATCTTCGCGCCGGGCTTTTCCACGCGCACCGAGGTCAGCGACCTGTCCGGCCGCGGCGTCGGCATGGACGTGGTGCAGTCGAAGATCCGCGAACTGTCCGGACAGGTGCAGATCCAGTCCGAGGTCGGCCGTGGTTCGCGCTTCATCATTCGCGTGCCGCTGACGCTGGCGATCCTGCCGACGCTGCTGATCGAACTGGACGACGACGTGTACGCACTGCCACTGGTGCGCGTGGTCGAGGTGCTGGCGCACGAGCGCGTCGAAGCGCTGTGGGTCGACGGCCAGAGCATGCTGGACCTGCGCGACGAACCGCTGCCGCTGATCGACCTGCGCACCTGGCTGGGCCTGCCGCCGATTGCCGGCGCGGCCACCACCTGCGTGGTGCTGCAGTCGGGCGAACAACGCTTCTGCCTCACCGTCGACCGCGTGCGCGGTCGTGAGGAAGTCGTCATCAAGGCGCTGCCGCGCACGCTGCGCGGACTGGCCGGATACGCCGGCGCCAGCCTGGTCGGCGACGGCCGCATGGCGCTGATCCTGGATGTCGATGCACTGCTCAGAACCGGACTGCGGGGCTCAAGTCCCGCGGCGAGGGACCGTTAAGACTGACGACCGAACAAAAAGAAACGAAGCCGTCATCCCGCGCAGGCGGGGTCCAGCGACTCGAGGCCAAGCCGCACGAAGGCACTGGATTCCCGCTTTCGCGGGAATGACGAACTCACCTTACGGACGCCTTCCCCACGATGGACAGACTCAGCCTCATCGGTGTCGTGCTTGCACTGGTTGCCCTGGTCGGCGGCAGCATCCTCAAGGGTGCCGGCCTGTCCGGCCTGTGGTCGCCGGCGGCGTTCGTCATCGTGATCCTGGGCACCGTCGCCGCGATCCTGCTGCAGACGCCGATGGCGACGTTCAAGCGCGCCATGAGCATCGTGCGCTGGGTGTTCCGTCCGCCGGTGCAGGACCGTCCGGCGATGATCGCGCGCCTGGTCGAATGGAGCACCGTCGCGCGCCGCCAGGGCCTGCTGGGCCTGGAGCCGGAAGTGCAGGCGCTGGACGATCCGTTCCTGCGCAAGGGCCTGCAGATGGTCGTCGACGGCGTCGAGCCCGAATCGATCCGGCAGATGCTGGAGATCGAACTGCACGGCCAGTCGCAGCGCGACCTGGCCGCGGCCAAGGTGTTCGAGGGCATGGGCATCTACTCGCCGACGCTGGGCATCATCGGCGCGGTGCTGGGCCTGATGGCGGTGATGAAGAACCTCGCCGATCCCAGCAAGCTGGGCCACGGCATCGCCGCGGCGTTCACCGCGACCATCTACGGCATCGGCGCGGCCAACCTGGCGCTGCTGCCGATGGCGTCCAAGCTCAAGGGCCTGATCAACCAGCAGGCCGACGAGCGCGAGATGATCATCGAAGGCCTCATCGCCATCGCCCAGGGCGAGAACCCGCGCAACATCGAAGCGCGACTCAACGGTTTCGTGGTCTGACGGACGCGCAGCCATGGCCTCACGTCGCCGCCACCAGCACGAGGAGCACGCCAACCACGAGGCGTGGGCGATCCCCTATGGCGACCTGATCACGCTGCTGCTGGCCTTCTTCGTGGTGATGTACGCGATCTCCTCGATCAACGAGGGCAAGTACCGCGTGCTGGCCGATGCACTGTCGTCCGCGTTCGGTGGTCCGCCGCGCACGGTCACGCCGATCCAGCTGGGCATGCACCAGCTGCGCGGCTCCGCGTTCGACCGGCCGTCGCTGGTCACGCCGGGTTCCAAGTCAGGCCCGTCCTCGTCCACGCCCATTGCTTCACCACGCATGAAGCAGGTGCTGGACATGCCGACCTTCGGCGCCAACCAGCAGGGCACCGCCGAACAACCCGGCGAAGCGGAAGACGCCCGCCACCAGCAGCTGCATTCGCTCGGCCGCCGCATCCAGGACGCGCTGTCGGAACTGGTCAGGCGCAAGCTGGTGACGGTGCGGCGCAGCTACAACTTCCTCGAGGTGGAGATCCGCAGCGACATCCTGTTCGCCAGCGGCGTCGCCGTGCCCAATCCCACCGCGGTCGACACGGTGCGCACCATCGCCTCGGTGCTGCGCGACGAGCCCAATGCGCTGCGCGTGGAGGGCTACACCGACAACCTGCCCATCGCGACCGCGCAGTTTCCGTCCAACTGGGAACTGTCGTCGGCGCGCGCGGCCAGCATCGTCCACGTCATGGCCGGCGCCGGCATCTCGCCCAACCGCATGGCGGTGGTCGGCTACGGCGAATACCAACCGGTGGCCGACAACACCACGCCTGAAGGCCGCAACGCCAACCGCCGCGTGCTGCTGGTGATCCTGCCAGCGGGCCTCGGCACCGACGCGTTGACGCGCGGCGGCACGGTCGCCGTCGCGATGCGCGACACCCGCACCGACCGGAGGACCGCCTGATGCAGACCTGGGCCATCGCCAACCAGAAGGGCGGCGTCGGCAAGACGACGACCACGCTGTGCCTCGCGCGCGGGCTGGTCGACGCCGGCCACCGCGTGCTGCTGGTCGACCTCGATCCGCATGCCTCGCTCTCGCATGCCTTCGGCGTGCCGACCGATCCGACGCCGCGCGGCGCGTACGAGCTGTTCACCGATGCCACGCAGATGCTGGCGCGCCTCGCGCGCGAGACGCCGGTCGAAGGCCTGAAGCTCTGCCCCGCGCAGCCTGCGCTGGCGACGCTGG
>NZ_DASRTS010000049.1:0-6749 GCF_035655815.1 Lysobacter sp. | reverse complement strand
CCTTGCGCAGCATGTTGCGGCCCAGGCCGAACTTGCTGTACACGGCGCGCGGACGGCCGGTGAGGGCGCAGCGCGTGATCTGGCGGGCGGGCGAGGAGTCACGGGGAAGCTTCTGCAGCTTGACCGCCGCGTCCATCTTTTCCTCGTAGCTCGCCGACTCGCTGCTGACGATCTTCTTCAGCGCATCGCGCTTGGCGGCGAACTTCTTCGCCAGCTTCGCGCGCTTCGCTTCGCGGTTGATCATTGAGGTCTTGGCCATGGGTCTCTTGTCCGGTCAGTTGCGGAACGGGAAGCGGAACGCCTCGAGCAGGGCGCGGGCTTCCTCGTTGGTCTTGGCGGTGGTGGTGATGGCGATGTCCATGCCACGCAGCGCGTCGACCTGGTCGAAGTCGATCTCCGGGAAGATGATCTGCTCCTTGACGCCCATGTTGTAGTTGCCACGGCCGTCGAACGAACGACCCGACACGCCGCGGAAGTCACGCACGCGCGGCAGCGAGATGTTGATCAGGCGGTCCAGGAACTCGAACATCTGGGCGCGGCGCAGCGTTACCTTGCAGCCGATCGGCCAGCCGTCGCGGATCTTGAACGAAGCCACCGACACGCGGGACTTGGTCACGATCGGCTTCTGGCCGGAGATCTTGGTCAGATCGGCGACGGCGTTCTCCAGGATCTTCTTGTTGGTCGCGGCTTCGCCGACGCCCATGTTGATCGTGATCTTGGACAGGCGCGGCACTTCCATCGGGTTCGTGTAACCGAACTTCTTGGTCAGGGCCGGGACGACTTCGTCCTTGTAGAACTTTTCAAGACGCGTGGTCATTTGAGCATTCCTCAGGCGTCAACCGCCTCACCGCTGGAGCGGAACACACGCAGTTTGCGTCCATCCTCCAGCACCTTGAAAGCAACGCGCTCACCCTTGCCAGTGGCCGGGTTGAACAGCATCACGTTGGAAATGTGGATCGGCGCTTCGCGCTCGACCACGCCGCCCGGCTGGCCAGCCTGCGGATTCGGCTTGGTGTGGCGCTTGACGACGTTGACGTTCGACACGACGACCTTCTCGCCGAGCACGCGAACGACTTCGCCCTTCTTGCCCTTGTCCTTGCCGGTGGTGACGATTACCTGATCGCCCTTGCGGATACGGTTCATATCAATTCCTCCGCTCAGAGCACTTCAGGAGCGAGCGAGACGATCTTCATGAACTTCTCGGTACGCAGCTCGCGGGTCACAGGCCCGAAGATGCGGGTACCGATCGGTTCCTGCTTGTTGTTCAGGAGCACGGCCGCGTTGCCGTCGAAGCGGATCAGCGAACCGTCCGGACGGCGCACGCCCTTGCGGGTGCGCACGACGACGGCGTCATAGACGTCGCCCTTCTTGACCTTGCCACGCGGGATCGCGTCCTTGACGGTCACCTTGATGATGTCGCCGATGCCGGCGTAACGGCGCTTGGAGCCGCCCAGCACCTTGATGCACATCACTTCCTTGGCACCGGAGTTGTCGGCCACATCGAGGTAGCTCTGCATCTGGATCATGACTCAGCCTCCTCTTATTCGGCCGCGCGGCTGACGATTTCAACCACGCTCCAGTTCTTGGTCTTGGACATGGGAGCAATCTCCTTCACACGCACGATGTCGCCTTCCTTGCAGGCGTTCTCGGCGTCGTGGGCATGGAGCTTGGTCGAGCGGCGGATGTACTTGCCGTACAGCGCGTGCTTGACCTGGCGCTCGATGAGCACGGTGACGGTCTTGTCCATCTTGTTGCTGACGACCCGGCCTTCAACCGTGCGCACAGCCTTCTCTGTATTGTTGTCGGTCATGACTGGGGTCCTTACTTCTTCTCGCCGAGCAGCATGTTCACGCGAGCGATCTCGCGGCGCACGCGGCGGGACTCATGGGTCTTGGCGAGCTGGCCGGTGGCCTTCTGCATGCGGAGGGCGAAGCTCTCCTTGTGCAGCTCGGCCAGGTGGGCCTTGAGTTCGTCAGCCGACTTCTCGCGCAGTTGCTTCAGTTCCATTAGCGCACCGTCCGGGTAACGAAAGTGGTGGTCACCGAGAGCTTGGCGGCGGCCAGACGGAACGCTTCACGCGCAACGTCTTCGCTCACGCCTTCGATCTCGTAAATCATGCGACCGGGCTGGATCTGGGCGACCCAGTACTCGACGTTGCCCTTACCGGAGCCCATTCGGACTTCGATCGGCTTCTTGGTGATCGGCTTGTCGGGGAACACGCGGATCCACATCTTGCCGCCGCGCTTGACGTAGCGGCTGATGGAACGACGCGCTGCCTCGATCTGGCGCGCGGTCAGCTGACCGTGCGCCGTCGCCTTCAGGCCGTACTCGCCGAAGCTGACGGCGTTGCCGTTCCAGCTCAGGCCCTCGTTGCGGCCCTTGTGTACCTTGCGGTACTTGGTTCGCTTGGGTTGCAGCATGGCTTACTCCTTCGCCTCACGACGCTCGCGGGCCGGACGGGCCGGACGCTCGCTACGCTCGCCGCGCGGCGTTTCTTCCTGCTTCTCCTGGCCGACCTGGGAGAAATCGAAGATCTCGCCCTTGTAGATCCAGACCTTGATGCCGATGATGCCGTAGGTCGTCTTGGCTTCCGCGAAGCCATAGTCGATGTCGGCACGCAGCGTGTGCAGCGGCACGCGACCTTCGCGGTACCACTCCGAGCGCGCGATCTCGGCGCCGTTCAGACGACCGGCGACGTTGATCTTGATGCCCAGCGCGCCCAGGCGCATCGCGTTGCCGACCGAGCGCTTCATCGCCCGGCGGAACATGATGCGGCGCTCCAGCTGCTGCGCGATCGACTCGGCGACCAGCTGCGCGTCGAGCTCCGGCTTGCGGACCTCGGTCACGTTGATGTGCGCCGGGACGCCCATCACCGCGCTCACTTCCTTGCGCAGCTTCTCGATGTCCTCGCCACGCTTGCCGATCACCACGCCCGGGCGGGCGGTGTGGATGGTCACGCGGGCGTTGTTGGCCGGACGCTCGATGAAGATCTTCGAGATGCCGGCCTGCGCCAGCTTCTTGCGCAGCAGGTCACGGACCTTCAGGTCCGCCGCCAGGAAACCGGCGTACTGCTTCTTGTTGGCAAACCACTTGGAATTCCAGTCCTTGGCAATGCCCAGGCGGATGCCGGTGGGATGAACTTTATGACCCATTGTCTGACTCCGCCTTACTTGCCCGCGCCCACAACCACAGTGATGTGGCTGGTGCGCTTGAGGATGCGGGTGCCGCGGCCCTTCGCACGCGCCATGAAGCGCTTCAGTGCGGGACCCTCGTCCACCATGATGGTCTTGACCTTGAGCTCGTCGATGTCAGCGCCCTGGTTGTTCTCGGCGTTGGCAATAGCGGACTCGACCACCTTCTTGATCAGGTGGGCGGCCTTCTTGTCGGAGAACTTCAGCAGGTTGACGGCGCGCTCGGCCGACAGACCACGCACCTGGTCGGCGACCAGGCGGGCCTTCTGCGGGGAGATGCGCGCGGTGCGCAGGATGGCTTTCGCTTCCATGGTCATCTCCTTACTTGCCCGACTTCTTGTCGCCGCCGTGACCCTTGAACGTACGGGTCAGGGCGAATTCGCCAAGCTTGTGGCCAACCATGTTCTCGTTGACCAGCACCGGGATGTGGTTCTTGCCGTTGTGCACGGCGATGGTGAAACCCACCATCTCCGGCAGCACCATCGAGCGACGCGACCAGGTCTTGATCGGCTTCTTGTTGTTGCCCGCGGTCTCGACCTTCTTCATCAGATGATGGTCGACGAACGGGCCTTTCTTCAGTGAACGTGCCATGGCCGATTAGCTCCTGCGATCGCGCACGATGAACTGCTGGGTGCGCTTGTTCTTGCGGGTCTTGTAACCCTTGGTCGGCACACCCCACGGGGTGACCGGATGCGGGTTACCCTGGCCGGCCTTGGCCTCACCACCGCCGTGCGGGTGGTCGACCGGGTTCATGGCCGCACCGCGGACGGTCGGGCGAACACCGCGCCAACGCTTGGCGCCGGCCTTGCCCAGCTTCTCGAGGTTGTGCTCGTCGTTGCCGACTTCGCCGATGGTCGCGCGGCACTCGGCCGGTACCTTGCGCATTTCGCCGGAGCGAAGACGCAGCGTGGCGTAGCCCTGCTCGCGTGCGATCAGCTGGACGCCGGCGCCGGCGGCGCGGGCCAGCTGGGCACCCTTGCCCGGCTTCATCTCGATGCAATGCACCGTCGAACCGACCGGGATGTTGGTCAGCGGCAGCGTGTTGCCGACCTTGATCGGCGCGTCGCGGCCGGCGATCACCTGGTCGCCGTCCTTCAGGCCCTTCGGGGCGATGATGTAACGGCGCTCACCGTCGACGTAGCACAGCAGCGCGATGTGCGCGGTGCGGTTCGGGTCGTACTCGATGCGCTCGACTCGCGCCGGAATGCCTTCCTTGTCGCGCTTGAAGTCGATGATGCGGTAATGCTGCTTGTGACCACCACCGATGTGACGGGTGGTGATACGGCCGTGGTGGTTACGACCGCCGGTCTTGCCCTGCTTCTCGACGAGCGCCGCGTGCGGCGCGCCCTTGTGCAGGCCCGGGGTCACCACGCGAACCGCGCTGCGGCGGCCGGCGGAGGTGGGCTTGAAAGTCATCAATGCCATGGGTCTTTCCTCAGGCCTTGGCCATCACGTCGATCGACTGGCCTTCGGCCAGCGTCACGTACGCCTTGCGCCAGTTGCCGCGGCTGCCGGCGCGGAAACGGAAGGACTTGTTCTTGCCCTTGACGTTCACGACGTTGACCGCTTCAACCTTCACTTCGAACAGCTTTTCCACGGCGACCTTGATGTCGGCCTTGGTAGCGTCCGTCGCGACTTCGAAGACGTACTGGTTGGAAACTTCCTGCAGACGGGCGGTCTTTTCGGACACGCGCGGCGCACGGATGATGTTGTAGAGCTTGGCCTCGTTCATGCCAGCCACTCCTCGATCTTCTTGACCGCGTCGGCGGTGACCACGACCGAGTCGGCGCCGACGAGGGCAACCGGATCCAGGCCCTGGACGTCACGCACTTCGACGTACGGCAGGTTGCGCGCCGAGAGGTACAGGTTCTCGGTGGCGTCTTCGGTGACGATCAGCGGACGCTTGCCGACTTCCAGGCCCTTGAGCTTGGCGATCAGGCCGGAGGTCTTCGGCGCTTCGATGTCGAACGACTCGACGACCATGATGCGGCCCTGGCGGTTCAGCTCGGACAGGATCGCGGCCATCGCGGCGCGGTACATCTTGCGGTTGACCTTCTGCGCGAAGCTGCGCGGCTTGGCCGCGAAGGTCACGCCGCCGCCGACGAAGATCGGAGCCGTCAGCGCGCCGTGACGCGCACCGCCGCCCTTCTGCTTCTTCGACTTCTTGGTCGTGCCGTTGACTTCCGAACGGGTCTTCTGCGCCTTGGTGCCGGCGCGACCGGCGTTGCGATAGGCAACGACCACCTGGTGAACCAGGTCTTCGCTGAATTCGCGGCCGAAGATCGCATCGGAAACCGACAGCGTCTTGCTGCTATTGGTGATGGCGAGTTCCATCGTCATCTCTCCTTATGCCTTGCTCGAGGGACGCACGATGACGTCGCCACCCGGCGCACCCGGCACGGCACCCTTGATGGCGATCAGGCCGCGCTCGGCGTCGACCTTCACCACTTCCAGGCGCTGCGTGGTCTGGGTTTCTGCGCCCATGTGACCGGCCATCTTCTTGCCCGGGAACACGCGGCCCGGCGTCTGGCGCTGGCCGATGGAGCCCGGCGAGCGGTGCGACAGCGAGTTACCGTGCGTCGCGTCGCCCATCGTGAAGTTCCAGCGCTTGATCGTGCCCTGGAAGCCCTTGCCCTTGGTGACGCCCTGGACGTCGACCAGCTGCCCGGCGCTGAAGATGTCGGCCTTGATCTCGCCGCCGACTTCGAAGCCGTTGATCTGGTCGTCTTCCACGCGCAGCTCCCACAGGCCGCGACCGGCTTCGACCTTCGCCTTGGCGAGGTGACCGGCGGTCGGTTTGTTGACGAGCGCGGCGCGGCGCACGCCCACGGTCACCTGCACGGCGCTGTAGCCGTCGGTTTCCTGGGTCTTGATCTGGGTAATGCGGTTCGGGGTCGCCTCGATCAGGGTCACCGGCACCGACTTGCCGTCTTCAGTGAAGAAACGGCTCATGCCGGCCTTGCGACCGACGATGCCCAACGAATATTTCTTCGCGGTCATGGTGGTGGCCTCAGGTCAGCTTGATCTGCACATCGACACCCGCCGCGAGCTCGAGCTTCATCAGCGCGTCCACGGTCTTGTCGTTGGGGTCGACGATGTCGAGCACGCGCTTGTGCGTGCGGGTTTCGTACTGGTCACGCGCATCCTTGTCGACGTGCGGCGACGTCAGGATGGTGTAACGCTCGATCTTGGTCGGCAGGGGGATCGGGCCGCGCACCTGGGCGCCCGTCCGCTTGGCCGTTTCGACGATCTCGCTGGCCGAACGGTCGATCAGTCGATGATCGAACGCCTTCAGCCGGATCCGGATCTTTTGGTCCGCCATGACGGAATTCCTTCGTTAAAAGAGCGACGGGCCCGCGGCTGGGTGCGCGGAACCCCTGGATTCAATGATTGCCGGAGCCCGAAACCCTGCGCAGCGGCAACCTTCCCTGCAAAAAACGAGGCAGGCCGGTTACCCGGCCCGCCCAGACTGAGAAGCGGACGCGACGATTCCCCAGGTCCGCCATGTCCCGAAGAGCTTCGGGACGGACCGGGGTACTGCCGCGCGACGTGTTCCCA
>NZ_DASRTS010000048.1:0-138848 GCF_035655815.1 Lysobacter sp. | reverse complement strand
CTGGTGCATCCGGACGACCGCATCGGCGAGCCGTACCTGCGCTGCGATCCGGCCAAGGTCATCGCCATCGTCGAGACCGACGCACCCGACCGCAACTCGCCGTTCTCGCCGCCGGACGCGACCTCGCGCCAGATCGCCGCGCATCTGCTCGACTTCTTCGCGCACGAAGTGCGCCGCGGCCGCCTGACGCCGCAACTGCTGCCGCTGCAGTCCGGCGTGGGCAACATCACCAACGCCGTGCTGGCCGGCCTGGCCGACGCGGGTTACCGCGACCTCACCGCCTTCACCGAGGTCATCCAGGACGGCATGCTCGATTTGCTCAAGCGCGGCGTGCTGCGCATGGCCTCGGCGACGTCGTTCTCGCTCAGCCCCGCGGCGATTGACGAGTTCCTGGACCACGTCGACTTCTACCGCGAACGCATCGTGCTGCGCACGCAGGAGATGTCGAACCATCCGGAGCTGGTGCGCCGTCTGGGCTGCATCGCGATGAACGGCATGATCGAGGTGGACATCTACGGCAACGTCAATTCCACGCACATCGCCGGCAGCAAGATCATGAACGGCATCGGCGGCAGCGGCGACTTCGCGCGCAACCCCTACCTATCGGTGTTCATGTCGCCCAGCACGGCGAAGAACGGCGCGATTTCCTCGATCGTGCCGATGGCCAGCCACGTCGACCACACCGAGCATGACGTCATGGTGGTGGTAACCGAGCAGGGCTTGGCCGACCTGCGCGGGCTGGCACCGAAGCAGCGCGCCCAGCGCATCATCGACGTCTGCGCACATCCGGACTACCGCCCGATGTTGCAGGACTACTTCGACCGCGCCAGCCGCGAGAGCTACGGTAAGCACACCCCGCACCTGCTGGACGAGGCGTTGTCGTGGCACCAGCGGTTCGTGAAGACGGGGACGATGCGGGGGTGACCCGGATCGCCGGAGAGTGCGCCGCGCACAAATGCCAGCCTAGCGCCACGCGAGAGCGCTCTGGATTCGACCGTTCTTCGGCGATGCAGCCTTGGACGATCCGGTCACCGCCTTTGACCTATTGGCGCCTGTTGAGGTGATGCTATGGCCCTGAAGATCAACGACCTCTGCGTCGATTGCGACATTTGCGAGGGCGCGTGCCCGAACGACGCAATCTCCTCGGGAAACGGCCTCTACGTGATCGACCCTGCGCGCTGTACCGAGTGTGTGGGGCATTTCGACGATCCGCAGTGTGTGGCCGTATGTCCAGTGGAGTGCATCGATCCAGACGAACGCTATCCCGAGACGCGGGAGCAATTGCTGGCGAAGCTGGAAGGACTGCGAAAGCACGCTTAGCCGGCCGTGCCGCAGCCTGTCCAACGCATAGAGGGGCGCGCCCACGGCCTCTCGCGGCGAATCGATCACGCAAGCCGCTCTGTATCGCATTCACTCGATCACTGTGCTCATGGTGATGCGCCGCGGGCGTCCTGAATTGACCCCCGTCAAACCACCCACACGTGGCGCGTCCATAGTGGGCTGGCCGAGCAGGCATCGAAAGCCGGGCCGGTTCGCCCGCGCATTCACCCTGGCCGGAGGCGGGGCGTTCTTGTGCCAATCCGCAATTAGGGAGAGGTCGACCGCCGCCCCGCTGCGAGGTAGGTATGGAAGGGAATGCGATGAGCGTTGCCACGACGCGGCACAGTGTGCTCCCCGCTCAAGACCTCCCTTCGCAGGCGTCTGTGCCTGCATAAGCGCGCTTTCTACCGCGCCGATCGCCCTGTCTTGTCGGCTCCCAGATCTGCAGCGGCATCGGTCCGTTGCCCTTCAGAAGGAGAAGCATCATGAAAGCACTCGTTTACCGTGGACCCGGTCGCAAGGAATGGATCGACCGGCCAAAGCCGGAGTTGCGCGAGCCTGGCGATGCGATCGTTCGGGTCACCAGTACGACCATCTGCGGCACCGACCTGCATATCCTCAAAGGCGATGTTCCCGCGGTCGAGAACGGCCGGATCCTCGGGCATGAGGGGGTCGGTATCGTCGAGTCGACGGGTAATGGCGTCAGCCGTTTCAAACCCGGCGATCGCGTGCTCATTTCCTGCATCACGTCCTGCGGGCGCTGCCCGTACTGTCGCAAGCAGCTCTACGCGCACTGCCAGGACGGCGGGTGGATCCTGGGGCACCGCATCGACGGTACGCAAGCCGAGTTCGTACGCATCCCGCACGCCGACAACAGCCTGTACGCAGTACCGGCCGGGGCAGACGAAGCCGCACTGGTGATGCTCAGCGACATTCTGCCAACCGGATTCGAGATCGGCGTCCTGTCGGGGCAGGTGAGGCCCGGTGACACGGTGGCCATTGTCGGCGCAGGCCCGGTTGGTATGGCCACGTTACTCACGGCGAAGTTCTACTCGCCGGCGCGTATTGTCATGGTGGATATGGATCCGGCGCGCCTGCAGCTGGCACGCAGCCTGGGCGCGACCGACACGATCGATGCCGGCAACGAAAATGTGGTCGATAAGCTCATGGAAATGACAGCTGGTGTGGGTGTGGATGTGGCCATCGAGGCGGTGGGTATACCGGCCACGTTCGATATGTGCCAGAAGTCGATTGCACCCGGCGGTCACATCGCCAACGTGGGCGTCCATGGCAAGAGTGTGGAGCTCCATTTGGAAGAGCTGTGGATCCGCAACATCACGCTGACCACCGGCCTGGTCAACACCAACACCACCTCCATGCTGCTGCAGAGTATGCAGGCGGGCACCATCAACCCGTCGCAGCTCATCACCCACCACTTTGATCTGGACGACATCCTGGAGGCGTACGACGTGTTCACGAATGCCTCGCGCGAGAAGGCTATGAAGGTGATCCTCAAGGCGCCGTGACGGCTCACGCCGGCAGGAGGGCATGGCCGAGCAATTTCGCCCTGCCTGCCGGCTTCACCCAATGCTTCTTCACTCCGATTCTCTGACGGTAAACCACCGCCTGGCCGCGCGTGATCGTCCGAATGCATCAAGCCGTTCAGCTGGCCGGAGGGGGCAATTATCCCCGAGCCGGACCGCAATCCGTGCTTGCGAGTGCGTTCATGTGAAAGTTGACCTTGCTCAAAACCTCGGCATCGGTGAGCGCAATAGTGGAATTCCGATGTGGTGCCGTGAATGACATGAGCAAGAAGACGCGTGGCAACTCGCCGCTATGGCAATTGCAGACCCACGCCATGATTCGCGCAGACAAGAGGGCGAGATCCGAGAATCTACTTCGCGCTCGCGCCAACTGGTTTCGAGGTGGCTTGAGCCTCGCAGGCTTCGTCATCGGCGCCCTGGTTGGCCTCCGGGTGGACGGAAGCTGGAACACGATGCTCGTTTCTGGCGCCGCGGGCGTTTCGCTAGGCATGTTGGTGCACTTGCTAATCCACGGACTGTTTACCGACCGACGCCCTTGAATACATCCGGCAGCTTGCTGAGCGGTATGCCGTCGCGCCGACGGCTACCGTGGGGCGGAAGCCGTCCAGACAGTGCCTGGTCCTGCGCAGCAGAATCTGCCCGGAATGCGGCAGCGTTCTGGCATCTAGCGCGAAAGTCGAGATCCACCAACCGGTTTGCGGCTGCCTTAACGCGTGTGTAAGGCGCTGAGAACGGCTGGTGCTATCAGTCGATGCATGGGCTTGATGACAGCCATATAAAGATGGCCCAGCAGGTTGTGCACCGTGACCACTGTCGTAACCGTGACTACAACTTGCGATGGCACGACGCGTTGCAGGTGAACCGAAACTATCACAGTCAAGTGCTTGTCTTGATCTTTCAGCAGCACCTCGTCGAACGTGTTCTCGACCAGCGTGAAGATGCCAACGCGATCTCCGGGGAGATAGCCATGCACGGGCGTCGCTTGATTAAAGCCGCCCAGTGGGCCGAGGTCCTTCAATCCTAGCAAGGACACGGCGCAGTTACGGACCGCCATGCAGGCGTTAACCCAGGCCGGCGTTGCGGCCGCCGCATTCAGAAATTGCTCAAGAGCGGAGAGAGCAGGATTCTTCGCGACAGTCGACCAAGCGTCGTGGAAATCGGAACCGGGGATGAGCTGGGCCACCAGGCTGCCTTCGGGTGGCACAGATGGCATCGTCGACTGGCGCTTGTCAGTGTGCATACGAACCCCGCTCAAAGAGACCGGCGCTATTAACTCCGTGTCGAAGACTTGTCGAGGAACGGTACGACATCGCGAATGAAGCGCAAATCACGCGCTCTGGGCAGACTTCGCTAAATCGATTCTACCGACGAATTGATACTTGCGCTGCTCTCGCCATTGGACTTTGGCTGGGCGATGAGAGCGCTAGTACCTTGCCAGATGTGGCGAAGGGCTTGGCGTTGTTTCGCTGACCACGAGCCGCGTCAATCCTTTGACAACGCGCGTGAGTGAGATTGGATCCGAGCCATTCCGGGCTCAGTTCCGTTTGGTCAGAACAGGAGGTAATCCATGCGCACGAATGGTCTCGGTATCGCTTTGATCGCGCGCGCCGGGGGGCAGATCGTCAGTACGGGCGGTCGTGTCGCGCCGGTCCGGATCAACACGAGCGTCTTAGATGAGGCGAGGCTACACGCCAAGCTCGGCGAGGTCGCCAGCGCATGAGTTCGCAGTCACGTAAGACGGTCTATCGGCCACCCATGGTGGCAGCAGCCGAATCAACCGGCCGCGCGGACGTTGAATCGGTGGAAGCGTTCCTTGCCAGGGGCGGAAGGATCGAGAAGCTCGATGTCACCGAGCGCGCCACACCGATCAACGCGAAAGCGCTGATGTTCCGGATTCGCAAGGACGGTCGCAGTTCCGGTGGAGGCGCTGGACGGCCATGATCCGCGATCGCAATCGCAGGTTGAACCCACATCCTCCCGTTGCCTCGACCAAGCCCGTCGCGGCGTCATTCTCGGCCGAGTCGGTGGAGGCATTCCTTCAGCGGGGTGGGGCGATCGAGGTGCTGGAGCCGGGGGCGCGCGCCAAGCCCCTGCTCCGCAGTGACAAGGGTCCGAGCGCTTCGAGATCGACGCGGTCGTAGTGATCACGACGTGGCACGCTCGTAGTACGGCGTTGGAGCCCACGCGCGTGGGGATGGAGCATGTGCCAAGTCAGCTCCATGCTCATTCGCCTGGCACGGATCGGTGTGTTCCTGGCCGGATGCGCATGCTTCCGTTTGCGCGCCTTGCCACCGCTTGGCGCGCGGTCTGGCGCAGGAGCATGCGCATACCCGGAGTAAAGGCGTCAAGGCTTCAGTAGCTCGACCCGCTCGACGTCCACCTCCACCATTCCGGCCCAGTCACGATCGATCTCGCCGTACAGGCGCAACGGCGTCGTCGCGTCTACCTGCTGCTTGGGAAAGTCCTCCGGATCGATTTCAACGGTGATCGTGCCGCTCCTGTCCCGGAACTCGTACCGATCAGCCTTTAACTGCTGTACAAGCACCCCTTCGAGCATCACGGGCGTGTCGTCCGCCGCTTTGGATGCGGCGACAGCGGTCGTGACAGAGGCCTGAGCATTGGGGCCGACGTACTGCGCTGAGGCAGCGGTCGGCAGCAGCAGGGCAATCAGCAGATACCGGCGATTCATCGTTCTTGTACTCCTCTTTCTGGTGATAGCGTGCTCGTCTGAGCCTCACTGGTGCTCCTAACTTTCGTCGGGATGGCGATCCGAGGGCAGGAGCTTCCAATATCCAAGCCGTCGCATGGCGATCAGAGGCCCATAGATCAGAAACGAACGAAAACACCGGAGCCCGTCGGCATCAAGATTGAAACAGGCCCAAAGTGCGCTGATTCTCGGAGCCCGGAAGCCGCAAAGTTCCGACGGTATCCGTGTCAACGGAAGAAGCGCTTGAGCGACCGGCGCAGCCAGCCGTTCTCCCGGTCGTCCCTCGTCAGTGCGTTCATGCTCGCTTTGACCGACGCTACGTAGTTGGCGTCATCGTTGCGAATGTGGTTTAGCAGCCAACGCGACAAGAGCGCATTCAACTCGCGCGCTACGTCTTCGCCCGTGTTAGCACGAACCTGAAACTCCTGCACGCGGCGCACGAATATGTCGTGGACGCGCTTGTGCGCGTGGGAGAAAGTGTAGCCGGCGTCCTCCATCAGCGCCTCCTCGAAGGAGAAGTGCGACAGCGTGTAGTCGATCAGTTCGTCAATCACGTCAAGGATCGCTTGCGGATCGTTCTGCAACGTCGCGTGGTGCAGTTCGTTGATCATCGCCACGATGCGCCTGTGTTGCGTGTCGATCACGTCGATGCCGGTGTTGAGCGACTCCTGCCACTGGATGATCGTCATCGGTCGTCCTGTATTGCACGGGATCGTCAGTAATAGGGCACGCAGAGTGCCCTCGCTTTGAGGGCGCTCAATTCAGGAAGTGGCGTGCGGACGCTTCCGTAGTGGCTCATGGAGCGATCAAGCTCACGCCATTGGGTGCGAATGGGTCCGCGATGCCAAGCGAGAGTGGCGTGTGCGGCGAAATGTTGCGCCACCGATCAGAGCAGCCGCGCGAACAGCCGGAACTGGAGGCCGCCATGGGATCGTGAATCGCGAAAGCAGTATTCGCTTATTCGATATGTCAAGCTGCCATCGATGCGGAGTTGCTGTCGTGAAGCTAGTGCAAGTGCTCAGCGAGCGTTGGTGCTGATGGGGCCAAGATCGTCGATTCTGATGCTGTGCTGTGTCAGCCGACAGCACAACAGGCGCCCGCCCGCTACTGCCTTTCCTGCTGCAGCGTTGAGGTATTGCGCCTGAAGGACACCGGCACGGAGTATCTCGTCCGGCGCGAAGCTCTCCTTCCAGGTTCGTAGGGGGGCTCCGGGCGAGGCCAAGCCGCCCACCAACGCATGGTGCTCAGCGGGCACATCGGAACGTGTCTTGATGTAGGCGCTCGCTGCCATGCGGGCCTGTGCCGTTGACCAGCCGCCAAACACGATCTCAATGCTGAGGTCGGCATGCGGAATGTTGGACTGCTCTGCCACGGCCACGTACTGAGGCCAGAGTTTGTCGAGTGTCGGACCCAGGTCCGACATGACCCGTTCCATGGTGAAGCCCACCGTATAGCTGGCCTGAAGTACCAGTTGATAGACCAGCAGGAGCAATTGTGCCGAGCCCCGGCCGGCCAACACCAAGTTTCGATGCGGAACAACGAAGACTTTGGCGCCTTCCGTTTCGTGTCCGCTGGATGCCTCATGGGCCAGCGTGTCGACGGCCACCAACAACTCGTCATCCCGTAGCAGAACGTTCAACACGCTCACAAAAGGGACCTCCCGATGCGTCGGAATCCTTGCCGAGGTCGCGTCCTGTACGTGAGGTTAGCCGATCCATCTGGTTGACGCGCGAGTACGTAATTTCGTCTCCGTCCGCTCTGATCCTGCGCAAATCACGCTGCTGGCTACTGCGTACTGTGATCAAGCGCCGCAAGCTCGCGCCCGCAACAGGACTGGCTTGCCCGGCAGCCGCACCGACGCTGTCGCGGTTCGCCTGCCTACGGTAAAGGCTGGGCCTGCCAATACCACATGGATACGGTGATGACCTGTTATCTCGTTGAGCTGTACTCGCCCAATGCCGTCTGGAAAGCGCTGCCGAGAGAGCAACGTATCCGTTTCCTCAACCGCGTCGCGGAAGGCGTTGCCAAGCTTCCCAGCGGCGAGGTCGAGGTGTTGGCCCTGACCGACACAGACGGCACGATCGACAGCGCTGCCGCACATCGCTTCATGGGTATCTGGCGGTTCCCTGAGCCCGCTACGCGCGACATCCTCCTGTCGGCTATTCGAGCCAGTGGCTGGTACGAGTACTTCGAGCACGTGAACGCGAGCGGCCAGGTCGGCGGCTTCTCGAACCACTTGGACGCATTGGCCGACGTATGACGCACGCGCTTCGCATGGACGCGTTGTCGGCGTGCACGGCCGGAGTCATACGAGGGAGTCGGATCGGCCGTCGCTGGCACCTACTGCCGTGGCTGATCTGCAGCTTGGCTATCCCGACTCTACCGCTATGGGCGCAGACCGGGGGAATGGACCAGGAGGTGCTCCGGCAACAGGAGCGGGAGCGGGCCCTGCGCGAGCAGCAGGAGGCGCGACCCGACGTGCGCATGCCGGCCGTAGACGTCTCGCCTACCGACCAGCTGCCGAGTGCCGAGACGCCGTGCTTCGCGATCGGCGAGATCCGCCTGATTGGAGACGGAGCGGGGCGCTTTCGTTGGGCACTCGCCGCCGCGGATCCCGGCGAGGATCCCGCGACGGGTCGATGCCTGGGCACGCAAGGCGTCAACGTGGTCATGAAGCGCGTACAGAACGCGATCGTCGCGCGCGGCTTCGTGACCACCCGCGTGCTCGCCGCACCGCAGGATCTCGCCACTGGCGTGCTCACGCTCACTCTCGTGCCGGGACGCATCCATGCCATCCGATTCGCCGAGAGCGATGTCCATGCGACGGCCTGGAACGCCGTGCCAGCCCGCGCCGGCGACTTGCTGAACCTGCGCGACATCGAGCAGGCCCTGGAGAACTTCCAGCGTATTCCCAGCGTTGCGGCGGATATCCAGATCATCCCGGCCCAGGCAGACGATGCGGGGCCCGGCGACAGCGATCTGGTGATCAGCTGGCACCGGCGCAAACCCGTGCGCGCGAGCGTCACTCTCGACGATGCCGGCTCAGAAGCCACTGGCAAGCTGCAGGCGGGCCTGACAGTCTCGCTCGACAACCTGACCGGCGCCAACGACCTGTTCTACGCGAACTATGGCCACGGCGTCTTCAACGGCCGCGGCCGCGGGACCGAATCCTGGACTGCCCACTGGGACGTGCCGACGGGGTACTGGCTGCTCGGCACGACCGTCAGCCGCTATGACTACCACCAGGCGGTGGCCGGTCCGTTCGAGACCTATGTCTACAGCGGCTCCAGCCAGAACGCTGAGCTGCGCGGGGCTCGCTTGCTGTTCCGCAACGCCACCGCAAAGTTCGGCACCTACGGCCGCGGCTGGTGGAAGGAGTCGGACAACTTCATCAACGACGTCGAGATTGAGGTTCAGCGCCGCCGCACGGCGGGCTGGGAAGTGGGCTTTACCCACAAGCAGTTCCTGGGCAAGGCAACGTTGGATGCCAGCATCGCTTACCGACGTGGCACCGGCGCCTTCGACGCCTTGGCTTCGCCCGAAGAACAGTTCCACGCGAGCGATCCGAGCACGCCACTGGAAGGCACTTCGCGCATGAAGGTGATCACCGCCGATGCGCAGCTTGCAGTGCCGTTCCAACTGGGCCATCAAGCGTTGCGCTACAGCGCCAGCTGGCGTGCGCAGTGGAACCGCACGCCGCTGACTTCGCAGGACCGTTTCGCCATTGGCGGCCGCTACACCGTGCGTGGGTTTGACGGCGAGGTATCCCTCACCGGCGAACGCGGCTGGCTGGTGCGCAACGATCTGGGCCTGGCGCTGGGCGGTGGCCAGGAACTGTATGTCGGCGCCGACTACGGGCACGTCGGTGGGCCCTCGGCAGTCTGGCAGTTGGGCGATCACCTAGGCGGTATGGCGATCGGCTTGCGCGGCGGCTGGAAAGGAATGTCGTGGAATGCCTTTGTAGGCGCGCCGCTGGTGAAGCCCGCCGGTTATCCAACCGCCTACACCACCTTCGGCTTCAACATGGGCTGGTCATTGTAATGGTGGCGACGACAAAGCCACTTCTCGAGCCAACCCCGATAGCGGCGGGTGCAGCAAAGAGGCAGACCTATACCAGCATCCAAGTCTTGCGCGCATTGGCGGCGCTCTTGGTTGTGCTGTTCCACCTTCGTATTGTCGAGGGCAAGTACGGTGCCGGCTCCCCATTCCTGCCGGGCTGGATCGGGTTTGCCGACGGTGGAGTGGACCTGTTCTTTGTAATCTCCGGCTTCGTGATGGCGACAATCGCCGCCGGAAGCTACCGGTCGCGGTCCAATGCGACGACGTTCCTGCTGCGGCGCGCATGGCGAATCCTGCCGCTCTATTGGGGCTACACGACGGTCGTCGTGCTCTTGATGGCCATCATTCCAGGCGCGGTCAACACGTCCTATCAGGGACAGAGCATTCCGGCGTCGTATCTGCTCTGGCCTCAGGCCACGTTGCCGGTCCTTACCGTCGGTTGGACGTTGATTCACGAGGGCTACTTCTACCTGGTGATGGCTTTCGCTATCGCTTGCCTGCCCGAGCGCGCGGTGCCAGCGCTTCTGGCGATATGGGCCCTTGTCGTAGGGGTCGGTCCGCACCTGTTGGAGGCGCGCTCGCCCGGGCTCGACGTGCTGTTGTCGAGCATGACCTGGGAGTTCATCGCAGGCGTCGCCGTGGGCTTGTACTGGCGCCGGATTCCCGCCGTCCTGGGGCTGCCTTTGCTGCTGTTGGGAGCGATCGGCTTTGTGGCCGGCATGATCGCCCTGGGACACCTGTCGGTACCGGGCCTGGTGCCGAATCGGGTTGCGATATTTGGTCTGACCAGCGCGTTGATGATCGCGGGCGCGGTCGTGTACGAGTCCGGGCGTGGCTCGGTGAGCGCACCGGTATGGCAGGCCATTGGAGACAGTTCGTACTCCCTGTACCTGTCGCATGTCTTCGTCATATCGGCGGTCGGACGGCTATGGAAAGCCAGCGCGTTCAACGTGACGGCTTGGGAACATGGCCTGTTTGTCCTGTTTGCCACCTTGCTGAGCCTGGCCGTGGGGCTTGCTTCCTATCGCTGGCTGGAGCGGCCGCTTCTAGTCCGGGGTCGCTCGTTCATCGCGCGCACGGCTGCTCGCCTGCCCCTTCGGTTTCGATCCAAGGCCGTCGTTCTGAACCCTCACGACGATCCATCCAGCAAGACCGCCTGAGCCACGCGAACAAGAACAAGGACGCTGCGTTATGAACCATGTGTACCGCCTCGTATTCAACCGCTCGCTCGGCGTGATGCAGGTGGCCTCGGAACTGGCCGATGCGCCGCACGGCGGCGTCACGGCAGTTGCCGAGACGGTCACCGCCACGGTCTCGTGGTTGCGGTTCGCGCTGTGGGGCGTGCTCGGATTCGTGGCGCCGGCATTCGCGCAGGATGGCCGCATCCTGGCCGATCCGAACGCACCGGGGTCGCAGCGTCCGACGGTGCTGGACGCGGGCAACGGCGTGCCCGTGGTGAACATCACCACGCCCAGCGCGCAGGGTGTGTCACGCAACGCCTACTCGCAGTTCGACGTCGGTCAGCAGGGCGCAATCCTCAACAACGCACGGACGAGCGCGGACACGCAGCTCGCCGGTGGCATCGCCGCCAACCCGTGGGTGGCTACGGGTTCGGCCAAGGTCATCCTTAACGAGGTCAACTCGTCCAATCCGAGTCACCTAAACGGTTACGTGGAGGTCGCCGGCCAGAAGGCGGCGGTCGTGATCGCCAATCCGTCCGGCATTGCCGTCAACGGCGGCGGCTTTGTGAATGCCTCGCGCGTGACCTTGACCACGGGCACGCCGGTGTTCGCCGGCGGCTCGTTGGATCACTACCGGGTCGAAGGCGGCGCGATCACCATTGATGGTGCTGGCCTAGACGCCAGCCGCGCCGACTACACCGATCTGATCACCCGCTCGCTGCAGGTCAATGCCGGCGTGTGGGCCAACCAGCTGCAAGCCACGCTCGGCACCAACACCGTCAGCGCCGACTACACGCAGGTGACCGCCCAGCCCACGGGCGGCGCCGTGCCGACGTATGCGCTCGACGTGGGCGCATTGGGCGGCATGTTCGCGAACAAGATCTTCCTGGTCGGCACCGAACACGGTGTGGGCGTGCGCAACGCCGGTGACATCGGCGCGCAGGCGGGCGAACTGGTCGTCACCGTCGACGGTCGCCTGGAGAACGTCGGCAAGCTGCAGGCGCAGACCGATGCGCGTCTGGACCTGAGTGGTGGCGTGACCAATGCAGGCACGATCAGTGCCGGCCGTGAGGCGATCATTCGGACGGCGCAGGATCTCGACAACAGTGGCGGCACGCTCAACGCCAATCGCATCGTGGTGAACGCGCAATCGCTGCGCAATCGCGATGGTTCGATCGAGCAGACCGGCTCGCAGGCACTGGCGCTAAACGCCGACACGCTCAGCAACCGTGCTCTAGGGCGCATCGGCATCGCCGAGCTCGCGTCGACCGACCCGGGCAATGGTTCTGGCGCCGGTATGGGCGCAGGCTCGGACTCGGCCGGAAGTGAAGACGCTCCAGCTGCGGGCACCGGCGAAAGCGACGTGAGCGTGCCGCTCCCCGTCCCCGAGATCTTGGCAGACGGTGTGCTGAACATCGCCGGCCACCTGAACAACGACGGCGGCGTGATCAATGCCGGTGGCGGTGTGGCGCTGGCCACCGCCAACGGCCTGGACAACAGCGGCGGTCGCCTGGGCCTGCGCGAGCTGACCCTGACGCAAGGCGATCTGGGCAACGCCGGTGGCGAGCTCAATGTCGCCGGCAACGCCAACTTGCGCGTCGGCCAGATCAACAACGACGCCGGCCGCTTCGACATCGCCGGCGTGCTGCAGGTCGAGGCGACCGCGCTCAGCAACCGTGGCGGTACGCTGACCCAAGCCGGCACCGGCGCCTCCTCGGTCCGCATCGCCGGCACACTCGACAACACCGACGGTGCATTTGCGACCAACGCATCGGCACTGACCCTCGACAGCGGCGTGCTGGTGAACGAGCGCGGCCGTATCGAGCACGCCGGTGCGGAGGGGCTGAGCGTGCGTGTCGACACGCTGCACGGTGCCGAAGGCCGCATCGCGACCGCCGGTGCCGCGAACGTGAGTGCCGGTCAGGTCGATCACCGCCAGGCCACGCTCAGCGCTACGCAGGTGGCGATCTCATCGCAGAGCTTCGACAACCGCGGCGGCCAGGTGCTCGCCAGCGGTGCGGACGCCAACACCGTCGAGGTGACCGGCCTCCTCGACAACAGCGACGACGGGCTTGTCGCGAGCCAGGGCGACCTGTCCATCCGCGCCGGCACCCTCGGCAATGCCGGGGGCACGATCCAGCAGGCCGGCGCTGGCACGCTCGCGATCGACGCCGACACGCTGAGCGGCACCGGCGGCACGATTGCCAGCAACGGTGCATTGACCCTCTCCGGCACGACCACCGACCTGCGCGGCGGCACGACCGGCGCCCAGTCGATTTCGATTGACACCGGCACGCTGGTCACTGCGGGCGGCAAGCTCACCGCGGCCGGTACCGAGGCGTTGCGTCTGACCGCGCGCGATCGCCTGGACAACAGCGCGGGCCAGATCGCCACCAATGGCGCAGTGCAGCTGCTGGCCGGTGCCTTGGGCAATGCCGATGGCACGATCAGTGCGGCCGGAACTGATGCGTCGGCTCTGCATGTCGACAACGCCCTCGACAATCGCAGCGGCAAGATCGCCACGGCGGGCGCTCTTGAGGTTGACGCCGGCGACCTGGACAACACCGACGGCGCGCTGCAGGTCGCCAGCGAAGGCGGATTGAAGATCACCGCCGACGGCCGGTTGCGCAACGACGGTGGTGCGATCGAGAGCAACGGCGCGATCGACCTGACCACACAGACGTTCAGCAATGCCGAAGGCACGGTGCAGACTGCGCAGTCGGTCAATGCCACGGTGGTCGATGCCTTCGACAACACCGCCGGCACCGTCGTGGCCGGGGGGAACCTCACGATCGACGCGGGCGCGATGCTCAACCGCGACACCCTAGATCCGACCAATACCGATCCGTCGGCGCAGAAGGGCTTGTTCGGGCAGCAGGTCAGTGTGCGCGCGGACGTCATCGACAACACCCGCGGTCAGCTCCATGCCGCCGGTGCCCTTGCGCTCGCCGGTCGCACGCAGGCGGGTGCGGCGCTGACGAACACCGGCGGCGCCATCGACGGCACTGGCGCCGTCACCGCGGCCGCCACGACCTTCGAGAATGCGGCTGGCCAGTTGGTGCAGCGCGGTGCCGACGGTGTGCTGTCCTTGACCGTCGACGGGTTACTGGGCAACACGGCTGGTGGCCTGATCGGCGCCGAAGGCGACGTGAATGTGCAGGCCGGCGCAATCGACAACACCGCCGGCACGGTCTTCGCCGCCGGCGATCTGGCCGCCACCAGCGTCGGTGACATCCGCAACCGCGACGGCGGTCTGTTCCAGAGCAATGGTGACCTCACGGTCAGCGTCGGCGGCGCCCTCGACAATTCTGACGGCATCCTCGATGCCACGGGCCGTGCCGTGCTGGACGCGGTCCGCATCGACAACGTGCGCGGTCAAGTGTTGGCGGGCGGGGTCACTGACGAAACGGCGCTGACCGTGAGCACCTCCGCCCTGAACAACCAGGGCGGTACCCTCGGCACCCGCGACGGTGATCTCGCGCTCAACGTCACCACCATCGACAACGGCGCCGCCGGCAAGCTGGTCGCGCAGCGCGACATCGCGTTCAACTCGACCACTAGCGTGAGCAATGCCGGCGGCACCGTGTTCGCCGCGCGCAACCTCGCCTACGAGAACGCCGCTGGCACGCTGGACAACGCCGGCGGCCAATTCGGTGCGGGTGACACCGCCCACATCACGCTGGCCAACGTCGGCAACACCAACAGCGGCCGCATCCAGGCCGGGACCGTCTGGCTGACCACGCCGAGCCTGGACATTACCGGTGGCGAAGTCGCGGCCAACACCCTGCACGCGGACCTGGCCACCTTGACTGGCTTGGGCCGCCTGTACGGCGCACAGTGGCTGGACGTCGACTTCAGCGGCGACTTCGCCTACGAGAGCGGCCAGCGCTTCGAGAGCGATGTGCTGCTGGATCTGACCGTGGCCGGTGCGTTCACCAACCGCGGCACGTTGCAGACGGCGGGCGAACTGGCGCTGACTGCCGCGAGCCTGAGCAATCACGGCACGATCAACGCCAGCAACGCCGACGGCACCGGCCTGACCCGCATCGATGTCGCGAAGGCGCTCGACAACCAGCGCGGTGCCAGCCTGGAAGGCGACACCCTCGTTCTGACGGCGACAGATATCACCAACACCGGCGATATCGTCGGCGACGCGGTGTCCATCGATGCCGAGACGCTGACCAACGGCCGCGACCTGGGAACCGCGGTGGCCGCGGTTGACTACGGTGAAGGATTCATCGGCGCGGCCGAACTGCTCGAGCTACGCGTCGGTCAGCGCGTATCAAATCTGGATGGCGACCTGTTCAGTGGCGGCGACCTGACCATCGGCGGCCGTACCGCAGGCAGCCGCGTCGCCGTGGTCGAGAACGTGTCCGGCCGTATCCAGGCCGAAGGTGACCTCACCATTGCCGCCGACCAGCTGGTGAACGAGCGGCGCATGATCGCCACGGAGACCTACAACCTCTCACCGGAAGAGCAATACGCGCTCGGCTCGCAGCGCCAGTTCGATGAGGCGTTCGCTACGTTGACCGATGCCGAGCGCCAGCGCCTGCAGTACCTCAACAGCCGCAGCGCGGCCAACCTGTCGGCGGCCGAGATCCTGGAGAAGAAGGCGCTCAACCACAAGGTCGGCTGGCAGACCGTGGACCACGTCAGCGACGAGATGCTGGCGGCCATCAACGACTGGTACACCAATGTTGCCGCGCCCGAACATGGCGCGTACGAAGGGTATGTGATCGACGACGCCGGCACCGCGGCCGACAACCCTGGCGCCGAGGTCATCCAGCGCGACACGTACACCACCGGTGAGCGCCTGATCGCCGGTGGCACCAGCGCGGCCGGTCAGATCGTGTCGGGCGGCGACATGACGCTCGACGTGAGCCAGCGCGTGCGCAACCACGCCTCGCAGATCGCGGCGGGCGGCTATCTGACGATCGCCGGCCAGCATTACACCGGCACCAGTGAAGGCTCGGATGCGCGTATCGAGAACATCGCCGTCGTCGGTCAACTCACGGGCGAGCGCGAAACCCAAGCCTGGGTCTACCCCGAGATTCCAACCATGTATCGCGACTACCGGGGTTGGAACCGCACCGTGGCCGAGGTGATCGGCTACCTACGCGAGGGCATCACCACAGCCGGTCCGACGCTGCTGACCGCGAGCATCACGGCTGGCCAAGGCCTGAGCATCCAGGTCGGCGACATCACCAACACCGCGGTTAGCAACGGCGGTGGTCTGTCCGACCTCAATGGCGGTTCGCTCAGCGGTCCGGGCAGCACCGGGCTGGGGCATCCCGGTGGCGTGGCCGGTGCGAACGGTCCGGGCGGTCCGGCCGGTGTCGGCGCGCAGGTCGTCGGCACGCCCGAGCGCCCGCTGCCCGGCCTGGTGCCGTCCGACAACGGCATGTTCGACATCCACGCGGATCCGAATGCCGAATTCCTGGTCACCACCGCGCCACGCTTCGCCAAGGGCGACGGCACCGGTTCGAGCTACCTGCTGAACCGGCTCGGCGTCACCACCGACCTGCACAAGCGCCTCGGCGATGGCTACTACGAGCAGCGCCTGGTCATGGAGCAGATCCTGAGCCTGACCGGCCGGCGCTCGCTGACCGGCAACGGCGACGGTTTCGAGCAGTACCGCGAGCTGATGGACCATGCGGCGGACGAGGCGGCCCGGCTGGGCTTCCAGTTGGGCGCGCCGTTGACCAGCGCGCAGATCGCCGCCCTGAACCAGGACATCGTCTGGCTGGTCGAGCAGGAGGTGAACGGCCAGACCGTGCTGGTGCCGGTCGTGTACCTGTCCAAGGCCACCGCCGACAAGATGAAGTCGGCCGGCGCGCTAATGGCGGCCGACACGGTCGACATTCAGTCCAGCGGCTCCGTGCGCAACGACGGCATGCTGGACAGCACCCGCGGCACCTGGCTGAGCGCCGACACGTTGATCAACGACGGCGCGATCCGCAGCGAGGGCCGGGTCGACATCGCCACGGTCGGCGACACGCTCAACCGCGGCAAGCTGGTCGGGAACACGGTTGCCATCGACGCCGGTGCCGACGTGGTCAACACCGTTCGGTTTGATGGCGTGAATGCGACCGGCGGCGTGATCCAAGCCGGCACCGGCGGCACGCAGATCAGTGCAGGCCACGATGTGGTCAACCAGGGCACGATCACCAGCGACGGCCATGCCGTGATCAGTGCGGGCCGCGACTTCGTGCAGAACGCGGCCACGGCCGATACGAAGGCGGGCAAGATCAATGCGCCGGCGGGTTCTATTGCCAGTACCGGCAGCACGGTGGTGACGGCCGGTCAGGATGCGATCCTCGACCAGAGCGCCATCACGGCCGGCCAGCACATGGTGATCGACGCCGGCCGCGATGTGACGTTCATTGCCAGCGACGTCGTGGCCGACGGCAGCATTGCCGTGACCGCGGGCCGCGACATCGTCAGCGAGACGGTAAGCGACTCGATCACCGTGATCGAGCAGACTTCCACGCGCGAGGGGAAGAAGCGCACCAAGACTACGACCACCACCACCGACCAGACCGTCACTGGCAGCACGTTCCAGGCCGGCGGCGACATCGCGATGGTGGCCGATCGGGATATCACGCTGACCGCAGCCACGGTGCACAGCGACGAAGGCGGTATCGCCCTGTCGGCCGGTCGAGACGTGAACCTGCGTGTCGCCTATGAGACCGACAGCACCATGCAGGACAGCGTGTCCAAGAAAAAGAACACGTTGTCGAAGACCACGACGACCACCCACTACGAGGCGAGCGACACGACCGCAGTCGGTACCACGCTGTCCGGCGATCGGGTCAGTGTTGCCGCCGGGCGTGACATCACTGCCCAGGCGGCAGCCGTGGTGGCCACCCGCGATGTCGCCATGGCGGCCGGCCGCAACCTGACCCTCACCACCGCCGAGGTAACCCATACCGAGAGCTACAGCACGAGCACGAAGAAGTCAGGCGTGTTCGGTGCCGGCGCCGGCTTCACCGTTGGCCAGCAGAAGGTGCAGCAGGGTTACGAGCTTACGGAGACTACGCACCAGGGCACCGTGATCGGTGCGTTGGGCGGTAGCGTCTCGCTGTCGGCCGGCAATGCCGTGCACATTACCGGCAGCGATGTGCTGTCCGAGACGGGCACCGCGATCGTAGGCAAGAGTGTGACCATCGACGCGGCGGTGGACACCACCGAACTCACCCAGAGCTACAAACAAAGCAGTGCAGGCCTGCACGTGGGCCTGAAGGGCGGCGCCGTGAGTGCCCTGGAGGCGGCCTACGCGAAAGGCAAGGCGGCCGAAGAGGTGGATGACGACCGCCTCAAGGCACTGTACGCCGCACAGGCTGGGATGGCCGCCAAGGATGCGTACGACGGCGCGAAGGCGATGGCCAATGGAGCCTCGGCCAAGGACGCGGGCATCAGCCTGCGTATCGGCATCGGCGCCAGTAGCGCTTCGGCACAGACCACTACGACGAACGAGAGCACGAAGGGCAGTAGCATCCAGAGCAACGGCGGCGTCAGCATCGCAGCCACCGATGGCGACCTGAACGTCGTCGGCAGCCAGGTCGATGGGCGGACGGTGGCGTTGGCGGCGACCGGCGACATCAACTTGCGCAGCCAGGAGGAACAACACACGACGGCCAGTCGTAACAAGAATGGCAGCACCGAGGTGGGCGTCAGCATCGGTTCGACAACGGGGTTCTACGTCAGTGCAGATGTCGGCCGAGGCAAAGCGTCCGGTAACGGCACAACGCATGCCGAGACCGTCGTCCGCGGTCGGGACGGTGTGTCGTTTGTCAGCGGTGGCGACACCACCCTGGAAGGGGCGCAGCTGATCGGCGACCGCATCGTCGGTCAGGTTGGTGGCAACTTTAACGTCATCAGCCAGCAGGACACCGACGACTACAGCAGCAGACAAGAACAAGCTGGCGGCGAATTCGTGTGGGGCGCCGGTGGCAGCGCGTACTATGGCCAGCAGACGGCAGACAGCCACTACCGCAGCGCCCAGGAACAGTCGGGCGTCCAGGCTGGCGGTGGCGGGTTCCAGATCGACGTGACCGGCAATACCCACTTGAAGGGAGGTGCGCTGGCGTCGACGGCCGCTCCGGGCCACAACCAGCTAATCACCGGCACCCTAAGCATCGAACATCTGGAAAACCAGGCCACGGCTGAAGCCGAAGGGCGCAACTTGGGTGCCAACAGCAACATGTTCAGCGGCAGCAAATACGCGGCTGCCCAAGGGATAGCGCAGAACCTGATGGGCGGTGGAGACGATGCTGATCAGCGCAACAGCACAACCCACGCCGACATTGCCGATGGCAGCGTTGTCATCAGGAACGGAGACACCACTGCCTTGGCAGAACTGGCGCGCACCGCGACCACCCTCGATGGCAATGGCGTCGCGCCACTGGACCTGCAGGAGCTGCAGGAACAGGTCGCGTGGGAGCAGGCCGTCAAAGGCGAGGTCTACACGCAGGCCATCAAGTTCACCGACGAGGCCTACAGGACCATGTTCCTGGAAGAGGTCAAAGTGTATGTCGTGGAAAAGGACAGCGAGGGCAATCAGCTGCCACCGCGGGAGCTGACGCAGGAAGAAAAATTCAACTTAAAGCCGGCCGCCGATGGCAAGGTCCACATTGCCGACAACGGCATCAACAATGATCTCAACGGTGCGAACAAGTATGCGGAGCAACATTCAACGGCAGACGGTCCGCAATACTTCATTCACTTCCCGAAAGCGGAGAACAGGCTGTCGGAGCTACTTATCGCCGGCTACCAAAAATACCTGGAAAGCGACGCTTTGGGGCTGGCCAACGCGACCGATCTAACCCGCGAGTACATGCTGCTTTACGGTCAAGATGGCTTGCATCTGGACGGGCACAGCCGCGGATCGCTCACCGTAGGCAATGCCATGGAGTCGCTAGAGAACCTGTCCAACTCAAGTGGTCTGCTGAGCGGCTCAACGGTGAGCTTCTTTGGCCCCGCGTACAACGCGGCGGCGGCGGATGCGCTGCTAAGCCATCTGCAGAATCGCGATTCATGGGCGAACCCCCAGGAAGGCGTGCTGACTCTGCAGAACCACCAAAACGACATTGTGGGTGGCTGGATCGGGCTCAATCCGAGCACTGGCGGCGTAACTCCGTCCCAAAGCAATTCCGCATGGGAGATGCTCCGGGTCTTAGGTGGGGAAGATACGCCTCATAACTGCTACGGAGTGGCTGGGCCCGGGTGCACGGAACTCTGGCAGGGCTCACCAGGTAATCAATCAGTTCCTGTGCCAATCAATCAGGTACCAATGTCGAGAGCAGAGGAAATCTTGTATCGGATCGAAGCTTGGAGAGGATCCTTCAAATGAGAAGTTACCTCCTGATTCTTGTTGCAATGTGTTTCGCCACAGGATGCTTGCCTAAGGATGCGTTTGCGCCACCTACTGAAACGTACATGCGCTGGTCCAGACCAGGCACTGATGAAGTGACCGTCTGGAAGGACATGCTCGAGTGCAACTACGCCTCACCATTCGATGGCATTCGTGGCCTGGATGGCGCGGACCGCACCTTTGACGAGACCGTTGCGACCATGATCTGTATGGAGCGTACCGGCTACGCCTACTCTGAGAGAGGGCAGAAGGTGAAGGTTTGTGAGCGATACAAGAGCAATGCATCCTGCCTGCCCGGTGCAGCGATTCCCTTGCCCGAGGCAGGTAGACGCTTGAATGGCGGCTACTGCAAGAAGTATCCGCAGTCGAGGGCTTGTGTCCCTTGACGTACCTTGCTGAGAAAGGCGACGGCAGCGAACGTATCGCGGTCATCATCCCCTGCTACAACGAGGTGGTTACCGTAGCGAAGGTGGTGCACGACTTCCGTCAGCACCTGCCCGGTGCGGAGATAGTTGTGCTGGACAACGACTCCACGGATGGCACTTCCCGTGCAGCCGAGCGCGCCGGCGCTCGCGTCCTGCACGTGGGAGCTGCGGGCAAGGGCAACGTCGTACGCCGGGCCTTCGCTGACGTCGAGGCTGACATCTACGTGTTAGTGGACGGTGACGACACGTATTCGGCCCGATGCGCCCCATATCTGATCGGCTGTTTGCTGCAGCAGCGCCTGGACATGGTGGTCGCAGCGCGAGTCTCCGAGGCCAAGGATGCCTATCGACTAGGGCATCGCTTCGGCAATCGCCTGCTTACCGGATGCGTGGCGTGGCTTTTCGGGCGCACCTTCACAGATATGCTGTCCGGCTACCGTGTGTTCTCACGGCGCTACGTCCGATCGTTCCCGGCGCACGCTTCTGGATTTGAGATCGAAACCGAACTGAACGTGCACGCGCTGCAGTTGCGCATGCCGGTCGCCGAGGTGCCGACGCCGTATGGCGCGCGGCCACCCGGGTCCTCCAGCAAGCTCAACACGTACCGCGACGGCATTCGCATCCTGCGCACCATCGCGGCACTGGTGCATGCAGAAAGGCCGCTGTTGTTCTTCGGCGCCATAAGCATTGCGCTCCTGCTTGCTGCTATTGCCCTGGCGGCGCCCCTGTTGCCCGCCTACCTGGCGACCGGATTAGTGCCGCGCCTGCCCACGGCATTGATGAGCGTGGCGCTGGCCTTGACCGCGATGGTCTCTCTCGCTTGCGGCCTGATCCTGAACAACGTGACGCGTGGGCGCGTCGAAGCAAAGCACCTTGCTTATCTCTCCATCTCGTCCAACCGCGTGAACGGTTGATCCAACGGCGTATCCGTAAGTAGAGGAGCGGTTCCCAGAATGAGGTCTGCAGGACGCATGAAATCCAGCATCACAGCAGTGCTGTCGCAGCGGTTCGGCTTCACGTCCAGAAGCAATGTGGTTGCCGCCGCGGTCGCGGGCCTGATCGTGGCGGGCCTGGTCTCGGTGATCCTGGGCCAGGATCGCAATTGGGATCTGATGAACTATCACTACTACGCCGCCTATGCCTACTTGAATGACAGGGTTGGCGTGGACCTAGCCCCTGTCGGACTACAGAGCTACTTCCCACCAATGTTGGATGTGCCGTACTTCTGGCTGTCCACACGATTGCATCCCGTGATCCTGTCGTTCCTGATGGGGGCATGGCAGGGCGTCTGTTTCATCCTGCTGTCAGGAGTTGCGTGGACCGTTCTCCGACATGACGCGCGGCGAGCCATTCGCGCGCCGCTCCTGGGTCTGGCGGGGATGCTATCGGCGGTCTTCCTCTCAGAATTTGGCAATACGATGGGAGACAACAGCACCGCGCCCCTCGTGCTGGGTGCCTTGCTGCTCGCAATCGGGTCGCGTGATCGATCCGGCGATTCCGTACGGCACCTGTTGTTGTGCGGCATATGCATGGGCTTGGCTGTGGGGCTGAAGCTGACTAACGCGATCTACGCGGTTGCGTTGGCGGTAGCCATCATGGCCGGTGAGGGGCGCTGGGTGCTACGCCTTTATCGGCTTGTCTTAGTCACCTGTTCCGCACTGGCAGCGTTCGGCGTGCTCACAGGGGCATGGTTTCGTCACATGTGGCTGACCTTCCGTAACCCGCTGTTACCGCAGTTCAATTCGTGGTTCCAATCGCCATTGGCCGGCGAAACCATGGTGTCTGACACTCGATGGCTGCCCAAGACGGGCCTTGAGTGGGTGACGTGGCCGATCCAAATGACGTTGGACCCGACACGGGTCGGCGAGGTTGGGCTGCGCCAAATTGTTTGGCTCCTGCTGTTCATCGCGATGATCTGGTGGGGCATCAAGTCCTTGCGAGCCTGGAGACAGCGCGAGCTTCCCGCCGCGCCTGCCTTGGCAGTACCGCAGCGGCAACTGCTGACTTTCGTGGCAACGTCGTTCGTGGTGTGGATGGCGATGTTCAGCATTCATCGCTATCTCGCAGCCGCGGAGATGTTGGCCCCCATCGCGCTATGGATCGTGATTCATCGCATCAGTTCTGGCAATCAAGCTCGGCATGTGGCATCCGGAGCCGTTGCAGCCTGCGCGCTCGTTGCGGTGTTGGGATGGAGTCATTGGGGCCGGGCTGGCTTGGGAAAATCCGGGTTTCAAGTAGAGGTGCCTGAGTCCAACCCGCTTCCAGCCACGGTGCTGATGACGGGTATTGAGCCCCAGGGGTGGATCATTCCGTTGCTTCCCGAGCAGTACCGGTTCGTCGGTCTCAGTGGATTCCCGGAAGGCCCTGCATACCACGAGCGCGCTCGCGCAGTGTGGCGCGAAACGCCAGATCGGATCTACGCAATACTGCCGGCGGATGATGATCGCAGGCAGCAGCGCGTGGTGCGCCTCAATCGAGCCATGGGCTGGCTGGGAGTCAACAAAACTTGTGCTCGGCTGCAATGGTGGGCCGCCAAGCTGAAGCTTGAAACCCAGCCACAGTCGGACGGAATCGGTTTGGCAGGCCAAAAGTGCGAGTTGGTTCTCCCCGCATCTCGGAGGATCGACCTGACGATCGAAGATCGGCAATCGCAGGAACAGGCCGTGCAAATCTTGTCCCGCCACAACTTGCAGTTGCTAGGCTCCTCTTGCTTGAGGAAGCAGGCATCGATTGGGACTGATCTCCAATCTTACCAGTGGTGCCGAGTCGTCGAGATTGAACCCGGTTGACGCGGCCTGCTCCTGGCGCTGTCAGGCGGACGGTTCCACGAACGTCGCGCGACCTGCGCAGTGACCGGCTGGCTAGAGACTCCCGCCATATGTGGGGAGTCGTATTTGCCAGGCGTTGCCGGCACCGGTGCACCGGGGACGCGCCGATCCGCGCACTGCAACGCGGCGCGCACCTTCGTGCCATAGGCCGGCGCGAACTACGAGATGACCGCCACATGGTTGTCTGGCAGCCACTGCGCAGTGCAGGTATTCGAGATTCGCGACGAAGCCACAGGCGCCACGCGCATGCCAGTACACAGCCGTGAGGCCGACGGTTGCACGGCCTCAACGACGACGGCTCCGCGACTGCCCAGCTGGCTCGCGTGACGTCATCATGGTACCGCTCGGAAAATCAGGGGCCGTCGCAAGTTTGACCTTGCCGGCACGATGACTAGGGTCGGGCGCTGCGCGCGACGACAACAGGGGTGACGCAGGCGGATTGCCGGTTGGGTCCGAGACACAAATCGTCTTCGGCGCTTGCGCCGACAGGAGCGCTGTTTAGAAGAGGCGCGGGTGGGAGGCGGCGGCTTCGGCCCCGGCCTCATCTCCGTGCGCGAGGCGCTTGAGTTCGTCAGGATCGAGCACTTCCACGCGGCGACCACGCACCCAGATTACGCCGTCGTCCTGCAGGCTGGTAAAGCCACGGCTTACCGTCTCCAATGCGACTCCCAGGTATCGCCCGACATCTTCGCGGCTCAAGGGGAGTGTGAACGAGGTGGGCGAGTGTCCGCTTTGGCGGAAACGTTCGCCCAATCCGTGCAGGAACAGCGCGATGCGCTCGTTGGCCCTCCTGCGCGCGAGCAAAGCCATATGGTCGTGATCGCGATCGACCCCCTGTCCGATCACACGCAGCAACTGATGCTGCAGGTTCGGCAGTTGCGCCGCGACCAGAGCGAGCTGATCGAATGGCACTTCGCACACATTGGCTTTGGACAGCGCGATAGCTTCGCAGCGGTGCGCGCCCTCACCGAGGGCATCCAGTCCGATCAGCTCGCCGGGCAGGTGGAGGCCGACCAGTTGCTCTTCACCCTGCTCAGTGATGCTCGCGGTCTTGAACGCGCCAATGCGGGCGACATAGATGGTCGAGAGCGGGTCGCCGATGCGGAACAAGCGCTGACCGGGCACGAGTGCACGACGGCGGCGGACCATTCCGTCTAGCCGTTCCACGTCCTGCGCGGTAAGACCCGCCTGCAGGCAAAGCGCCTGCAGAGAACACCGCGCACAGCTGCGCTGCAGTTGGGCGAGGTCGAGGGGCGAGGTTTCGTTCATTCCTCAGGCCGGGTCGATGACCTGCCGCCATTGTGGATCACTTCGTTGCGGAATGGGTGGTGCTTCGGGGGAGTTCAGCTGCTTGCGACGATGACGAAATGCGCGCCGCCATGGCGTTGCGTGGACGCCCGCTCTCTGCGCGTTAGGGGCTCAGATCCGCATTCAGGATGGCTAGCGAGTGCACCGTATGGCCGCCGGTCGCGCGAGCCGCGAGGCCGCCGTGCCGTGCCAGTAGTCCACTTCTTGCGACTTAGAGAGACCAGCCGCGTCGGATGCCGCGAGACATGGACCTGCGCGAGAGTGAGGGCGGCCGTTCCAGATACGCAGAATCGCGCTGTCTGCGTGTAGTCGTCGTAGCACGTGATTCTGCGCCGGTTGCGCGGACCCCCTAATCAGCTGAATTGACTAAAGATTTCGGCAGAGGCGGCCGAACCCCTTCTTAGAAAACCACCCTTCCGAGCGCAAAAAACCCTTGTTTTCTGTGTTCTCCTCGATCTGGTGGCGGAACCCTAGGGGGCTCTGTTGAGTGGATAAGCCGGGCAGGTGGTCTAGCGATGTCTCATAGCCGGGTTTCTATTCTCCTGCGAACCTGCACGGGTGCTGGTTGCGGTTCTGAGATGCGAAGAGGACGGATTGATGGTGGGTTGGTCTTTGCTGCGACCGTCGAGACAGAGATAATTTGACCGGCTGACGGTGTTCCGGCGTGGTTCGGTCCTGGCGTGACGCGCAGCTATCCATGTAATCGGCGCGAATCCTGAGGTGACATCCCAGCGGAGCTGCGTGTCGCGAGCTTTCGAGGCCGCTTGGCAGTTAAGGTGCACCGCCCGCACTCCACGCCTCCCAGAAAGCTACTTGCTCGCGGGTGCTCATCGCACGGTCCCCGTCGTCCGCCTCCGCGAGCAGTACCTCCTCGCGGGAAATGCCCAACCCGCGCAGATGCTGGACCATCGTCGCGATCGAGGGAGCGGTGACTATCTGCCGATTCGGGAGCTGGGCCACCAGTCCAGTCCGATGCCACCCGTCGGTGTTGGCGCCCACCAATACCTTCATCGCTCAGTCCTCTGCCCGTCGGCCGCGTACTCCCCATTAACGGGGAGAATTGCGTCAGGGTTGCTGTTGACCCAATCAGGGCTGATCCTTCCGGTCGCGACCAGCCATGCGATCCGCAGCGCACGCGCATCGACGAGCGCATGGTGGCGTCGCGCGGCCGTTTGCGGATGCTGCGCAAACCATCGTTCCAGGATCGCCGTCGTCGTTCCCTGCCGATCCATGACGGTTGTGACCACCGATGGTATGGATCCGCACGGGGCCGCTTGGGGGTCCGAAAGTCGCGCGCCCACCAGAACGTGCCGAAGATGCTGCACGTCCCTTGGGTGATCGGCCAGAACGTACGGGTGAACGATGCTCGCGAGAAACCTCCGCAGCGCCTGAGTCATGGCCGCGTCCGACATGGCGGCCTCACCACGATCGAGCAACGGGTACACCGTGCGACGGACAAAGTCGGTGGGCGCACTCGGGAGGGGATCGCGTTCGGCGTAGAACACGTGCTGATCGTCAACGCTCACCAAGGCGATGCTTACCAGCTCATGGCCCGCAGCGTCGGCCCATTCGGTATCGACAAACAAGTAGGTCGGTTGGATTGCAGTCATGGCGTGGCCGCCTGGCGGCCCGTGTCCTCAGTCCGGGTCGCCTCGGTACAGATGGCGCGCAAGGAACAGTTCCATGGTTCCCCGGTACCGCAAGGCCTCTCCGGGAATTGAGATGAGACGGGTGCGCGCGATCTGAACCGCCTTTTCGACCTGATCGGCCGTCGGGCTCGATAGATCCCGGTCTATGAGGTCCCCGATGGCCCGCTCAAAGGCCATCTGCAGGCGCGTCACCAGCTGCTCCCGCGCCTGGGCACTCGTGGCCCGCTCCATCTGGATTGCCAGCCGTTCGCCGACAAAAGGCGCAAGGCCGAAGTTCAGCTCGATCTCGGCGATGTCCACACGCATGGGCATTGGACCAGGACTTGGCATCGCGACCGTCAGGTAGTCCTTTTTGGACTATTCCGGATCGGACTTTAGCTTGCCGCCAAACCCTGCGGCAAGCCCATGCCTGGCTTCACCCACAAGCGCGAGTACCGGCTGTTCACCGCCCTGATCAAGGACGCGCGACTGCGCGCGAACCTGACTCAGGAGGAGGTCGCGTCTGCCTGGGGGACCAGCCAATCGATCGTCTCCAAGATCGAGCGGGGTGAGCGGCGACTGGACCTCATCCAGTTCATCTCCTACTGCCACATCCTCGGCGTCTCGCCCGAGCAGGAATTCCGTCGCGTCCTGAGTGCCCTGCAAGGGTCACGCAAGTAGACCCACGCGCCGCTGAGGGGCGCGGTTTCGAACGGGTCCTTTTGAGCGATCAGAGCCTCAGGACGGACTCTGACGCCCGTCCGATGGCACATCGTCCTTTGCCACAAGCGCAGGAGGGGTGTCTGCGTCCCTCGCAAGGCGGCGACGGAAAAGCGCGACACGCGCCAGCAGCAGCGTGGTGACCGGCACGGTGATGGCCAACAGGAGCGGAATCAGCAGTGGGTGCAAGGCGAGCCGACCTTCCAAGGCGGAGAAGTACAACACTCCGGCCCCGGCCAAGCACCAACTGCCCAGCGTGTAGGTCAGCGCCGGTGGGTGCATGCGCAGGAAGAAGCTGCGCAAGCGCAGGAAGCCGAGTGCGGCAATGAGCACAAACAGCCCGCTGGTCACCAGCAAGATTGCGACCGCCGCTTCAACCCATGCCGGCACGGGGTTCATTCGATGACCTCCCCGCGAAGAATGAACTTCGCCATGCCCGCCGAACTGACGAAGCTGAAGAGCGCGATCAGAAGCGCGACTTCGAAGTACTGGTCGCTCTGGTGCAGCAGGCCGATGACCAGCACCACCAGCATGGCGTGCATGTACAGCAGGTCGAGGGCGAATACGCGATCTTGGGCACGCGGCCCACGCACCAACCGCACCAGCACCATTACCGACGCAATCGCATAGCAGCCTAGTGTGAAGCCGATGGCGTAGAGCAGCAGCGTGCTCATTCGAAGATCTCCCGGAGTGGCGCTTCGTAGCGCGCCTTGAAGCGGGCCGCGAATGCGGCTTCATCCGGCGCGTCCCAGACGTGCAGCAGCATCGCGCTGCGGTCGACCGCCAGCTCCGACCACACCGTACCCGGCACGACCGTGGTCACCACGGACAGTACGGCCAGCCCAGCCGGATCTCGAAGGTCCAGCGGGATCAGGATGAAGCGGTACACGGGCCGCCGCCAGGGCCAACGCAGCACGCCCCAGGCGACCACCAAATTCGAGTGCACCACGTCGCCGCCGATGCGTAGGGCGAAGCGCAGGGCGGTCAACGGGCGGCGTATCCGGGCAACCGGCCAAAGCGTCGACACCAGGATCCGCACGATTAGCGCGATCGCCATGCCGAGCAGCACCTGCGCCATCTCGACGCTGCGTGCCAGCAGCAACCAGAGCGCAAGCAGCGCGATCGATAGTCCGGGCTGCGGTACGAGTCGGCGCAGTGTCATGGCGATTCCACGCTCGGGTACTCGGGCGAAGTTGGACCTGGACGAGGCGAGGTACCGAACACCGCCTCGACGTAGGGGCGTGGCGCATGCAGGTACGCGGCCGTCGCCGTGGTGTAGCGCAGGACAGGCTCTGCGAACACCGTGAGCAGCAGGCACGCGCCGATGAGCACTAGGATGGAACCGCTCTCAACGAGTCTGAGGCGCGGTGCGAACCGCCCGCCTTTCGACCAGAAATGGCGGATGCCGGCGCGCACTAGGGCGGTGGTGGCAAACAGGCTCGAGCCCAACAGCAAGGCCATCAGCACCCAAGTGGAGGTTGGCGTTGCGGTGCCATTGCCGGTTGCGACGATCGCGGTCAAAAGCGCCGCCTTCGACAGGAAACCCGACAGTGGCGGCAGGCCGGCCACGAGCAGGGAGCCGCCCAGGTAGGCCAGGCCCAACGTGGCCACCGAGACGGGGAAGGCGCGTCCGACCAGAGGCAGCTGCTGGTCGTCGAGGTTATCGTCCTCGTCGGGCAACGCGTCGTACTGGGCGTTTCGGGCTTGGCCCTCCGAACGCATGCGCTGTACGGGCTCGACCAACAGGAACAGCGCACTGACCGCGAAGGTGGAGCTGACGAGATAGAACAGCGCGGCGGCAGCCGCTGCAGGCGACCCGGTCGCGAAGGCGGCCAAGAGCGTGCCGGAGGTGACGATGACGGAAAAGGCCGCAATGCGATCCAGCCGGATCGATGCGAGTACCCCCGCCGCGCCGAACGCCAGCGTCGCCAGCCCGACACTCAACAACACGGGCGCGCCAAACTGTGTCGCCGAGTCGCTCTGTGCCGGAAACACCAGCATCCACAGGCGCAATACCGCGTAGACCCCGACCTTCGTCATCAGCACGAACAGCGCAGCCACGGGGGCGCTCGCCGCGGTGTAGGCGGGCACCAGCCACGCATTGAGAGGCCAGGCGGCAGCCTTGATCAGGAAGGCCATCGCGAGAATCGCGGCACCGGCGTACAGCAGACCACGATCGGCCGGCGGAACCAGCGGCACTTTCGCGGCCACGTCGGCCATCGACAGGGTGCCCATCACACCGTAGAGCACCGCCAGGCCCACCAGGAACAGCGAGGAGGCGAGCAGGTTGACCGCGAGGTAATGCATCCCGGATTTCACGCGGGGCCATCCCGAGCCGTGCAGCTGCAGGCCGTAGGACGCGGCAAGCATCACCTCGAAGAAGACGAACAGGTTGAACAGATCGCCCGTGAGGAAGGCGCCGTTGAGCCCCATGAGCTGGATCTGGAAAAGCGGATGGAAGTACGCGCCCCTGCGACCCCAGCCCGCCGCCGCGTACAGCGCGACGGCCAATGCGACGACGCCGACGAGCACCAGCAGAAGCGCGGACAAACGATCGGCAACCAGTGCAATGCCGAACGGGGCGGCCCAGTTGGAGGTGAGATGGGCAGCGATCGCGTCCGGTCCGCCATTGACCGTGACCCGCCACAGAAGGGCCATCGCGGTCACCAGGCCGGCGCACGTCGCGACGACGTTGAGGAGCGAGCCCAGGCGCCGCCGCGAATCGCTGATGAGCAACAGCAGGGCGGCCGTGACGAGCGGGAGCACGATGGGCACGACGGTCCATGGCGCCAGGCTGTTCATGGCGCGTCCTGCTGTCCGTCCACGTGGTCTGTCCCACTGAACCCGCGCGCCGCGAGGAGTAAGACGAGAAACAGTGCCGTCGTGGCGAATCCGATGACGATCGCCGTAAGCACCAGCGCCTGTGGCATCGGATCGCTGTAGTGCTGCAGGTCAGCCGGCACGCCCGGCGCCACGATCGGCGCCTGGTCGATGGACAGGCTGCCCATGCTGAAGATGAACAGATTCACCGCGTAGGACAGCAACACCAGTCCCATGACCACCTGGAAGGTTCGCGGGCGTAGCACGAGCCATACGCCGGACCCCGCGAGCACGCCGATGACGAGCGCGAGCAGAACCTCCATCAGCGCTCCTCCGGGTTTATGGGATGCGGTGCCGGCGCCTGTTTGCGAATGGACTGGTGCGCCAGCGCGGTCAGGATCAGCAGCGTCGATCCCACCACGACGCCGAGCACGGCCAGATCGAAGAGCGCGGCACTGGGAAGGTGGACTTCGCCGACCATCGGCCAAGTCACGTGCGCCGTGTGACTGGTCAGGAACGGGTAGCCCAACAGCACCGCCCCCAGCCCAGTGGTGGCGCCAATCAGCAGCCCCATCGCGATCCACCGTGCAGGCCGCACGTGCGTACGCGCTTCCACCCATCGCGTGCCCGACACGATGTACTGCATCAACAGCGCGATCGCGACGATCAGACCGGCCACGAAGCCACCGCCGGGCTCGTTATGGCCGCGCAGGAAATAGTGCGCAGCCACCACCAGCGACACCGGCATCAGCCATCGCGCGATGACCGACGGGACCAGCAGGTAGCCGCGTGCGAATTCGTCCCCGCGACGTGGCTTGAGCAGATCCGTCGCCTGGCCTTCGGGCAGTGCACGCTGTTGCGCGGGCTGAGCAATGCTCTCGGCGGGCGGACGGAACCGCCGCAGCAGCGCGTACACCGTGAGCGCGACTGCGCCGAGTACCGTGATCTCGCCCAGGGTATCGAACGCGCGGAAGTCCACGAGCATGACGTTGACGACGTTGCTGCCCCCGCCGCCTGGCAGTGCGTTGGCCAGGAAGAAGGGCGAAATGCTGTGGGGCGCCGGCCGCGTCAGGAACGCGAACGAGAGGGCGGCCAGGCCGCCGCCCACGATGGCGGCCAGCAGCAGGTCGCGGCCGCGCCGGGCCCGCTCGTGCAGTGACCTCCGGCGTCCGGGCACGGGGATGCGCATCGGCAGCCACCGCAGGCCGAGCAGGAAGAGCGTCGTGGTCACCACCTCCACCACGATCTGTGTCAGTGCCAGGTCTGGTGCCGAGAACCAGGCAAAGGTCAGACACGTGACCAACCCGGCACCGCCCATGAGCGTGATGGCGACGAGGCGGTGGAACTTCGCCGTGGCGGCGGCGCCGATCGCACAGATCATGCCGATGATCCACAGCACCACGAACGCGTTGGAGACCGGAACACGCGGTCGATCGCCCCAGCTCAGCGCAACACCGCGCGAGGCGAGCAGCGCCAGGACAACGGTGCCGGCAATGATCACGAACAACTGCGGCTGCAGCCGACGGGTGCTGCACGCAGCCAGCAGATCACGTGCGCCGCGCGTGAGTCCCAGCAGGAGGGATTCGAACACATCACGCCCATTCCAGTGAGAGAGGAACGGCGTAACCAGGAGCCGACCCCGTTCTTGGCACGCGCGCAGGCCGCGATAGCCGGCAATGCCGCCGACGATGGCGATGAGGCTCATGAGCAGGGGCAGGTTGAGGCCATGCCACAGGGCAAGGCTGTAATCCGGCAAGGAGCCACCGACCACCGGCCGAGCCGCCGCTTGAAGGACACCGCCGATGGCAAAGGTGGGCGCCACGCCCACGATCACGCACGCCAATACGAGGAACTGGATGGGCATGCGCATCCAGCGCGGCGCCTCCTCCGGCGTTCGCGGCAAATCGGTCGACGGCGGACCGAAAAAGATGTCGTAGCCGAAGCGCAGGGAGTACACGACCGCAAAGAGCGAGGCGACGGTTGCAAGCACCGGCAGCGCTGATTCCACGAAGGGCGAGGCGGACAGGAACACGGTCTCGGAGAAGAACATCTCCTTGGACAGGAACCCGTTAAGCAGTGGCACGCCGGCCATTGCCGCCGTGGCGACCAGCGCGAGGACGCCCGTGCGTGGCATGGCCCGGATCAACCCGCTCAGGCGTCGGATATCGCGCGTCCCTGTTTCATGGTCGACGATCCCGGCCGCCATGAACAACGAGGCCTTGAACGTGGCGTGATTCATGATGTGGAACACGCCGGCCACCGCTGCCAGCGGGCTGTTAAGACCGAATAGGAGGGTGATCAGACCCAGATGGCTCACCGTCGAGTAGGCGAGCACCCGCTTCAGGTCGTTCTGGAACATGGCTAGGTACGCGCCGAGCAGCAGCGTGATGGCCCCGGCGCCACCGATCAACCAGAACCACAGCTCTGTCCCGGACAGGACCGGCCAGAAACGGGCCAGCACGAACACGCCGGCCTTCACCATCGTCGCCGAGTGCAGGTACGCCGACACCGGCGTCGGCGCCGCCATGGCACGCGGCAGCCAGAAGTGGAAGGGGAACTGCGCGCTCTTGGTCAGCGCACCCACGGCGATCAGCACCAGCGTCGCCGGATACCAGGCGTGCGACCGGATCCGGTCGCCCGACGCCAGCACGACGTCGAGCTGGTAGCTGCCCACGATGTGCGCGAGCAGGATGACGCCGGCGAGCAGGCACAGTCCGCCGAAGCCGGTCACGATCAGGGCCATGCGCGCACCGCGTTGCGCGTCGGTTCGGTGGTACCAGTAGCCGATCAGCAGGAACGACGCGAAGCTGGTCAGCTCCCAGAAGACGACCAACTGCAAGAGGTTGCCGGCCATGACTACGCCCAGCATGGCCCCCATAAACGCGAGCAGCATGGAATAGAAGCGCGCCGCTGGATCGTCGGGCGACATGTAATAGCGCGCATACAGACAGACCAGCACGCCAATGACCGCGATCATCAGCGCGAACATCCAGGCAAACCCGTCCAGCCGGAAGGCCAGGTCGAGCCCGATCGAGGGCACCCAGTGGATCGTTTGGCGAATCACACCGCCATCGCGAACCATCGGGAACGCTGTGAGCAGCGCGAGGGAGACCACCAAGGCGATCAGCCCGGCGAAGGTGCCGATCAGCGTGCGCGAACGCGTCGGCAGGACGGCGGCCAGCACGCTGCCGAGGAAGGGAAGGGCGACGAGCAGCCAAAGCGGCACGGTCAATCGCGCCTCCCGCTTTGCGGCGACGCACCGTTCATCGCGAATCGCCCCGGATGGCCCGCACGACCAAAACGTCGCCCGGAATCGCATCGATGATGAGGCGCGAACTGCCCACCACGGTGTCGAAGAGCAGGCCCCGAGGGTGGGCGCCGATGACCGTCACCTCCGTGTCGAGTTCCTGCGCTTGCCGGCGAAGCACGGCGGCGGGTGAACCCGCGTCCACGCGCAGGCGGATTGAGGCGCGTTGTTCGGGTGAAAGGTCGGCGTCCTCCAGTTGCGCGCGAAGCTGTGCCAGTTGCTCGGCCTCCCATTCCTTGCTGTGGCGGCGCAGCAGGCTGGAGTAGGGCATGGAGTAGGCGTGCAGGAAGGCGATCTGCGCACCACCGAACCAGCGAACGGATGTGATCAGGGCCTGTTGCGCTTCATCCGTGAGGTCGGTGCCCACTAACAGCTTGCGATACGGACCATAGGGACGATCGCGCACCGCCAGCACCGACACCGGCGAGCGGCGGACCACATGGTCCAGGGTGCCTTCGAGCGGACCGACCAGCCGGTCGCGACCCTCGCCCATGATGATGAGGTCGCAGCCTTCGCGTTCGGCCGTGCTCAGGATAGCCCGCGAGGCGGATCCTTCTTCGACATGCGCCCGCGCCGGCACCTGCTCGCGCTCAAGGCTGCGGTGCAGGCGGCGCGTTGCCTCGACGCGAGGGTCGGGACGTTCCCGCAGATACGTCTGTGCATCCACGCCGAAGGGCACCGCAGGCGGCATCGCTTCCACCACATGCAGCACGTGCAACTCGGCGCCCCACAGGTGGATGAGTTGCACGGCCCGATCGAAGGCGCGATCGGCGCGACTGGTAAGGTCGGTCGCCAGCAGGACGCGCCGCGGAGGCGCCCCCCACGCAGGGGATTGGATCATGGCAAACCTCGCCGTCGGACCGTCGCGAATCACCGCGCCGGAGTTCTAAAGGAGGTGTCGGGTCACTCTAGCCTGTGGGGAGGAACGGTGCCACCACCGAGCGTGTTCAATGGCCGGCCGGCGATGGCCGGTGAGGTTGAGCATGACCGGCCTGCACAGCGGCCACGTCTGCCGCCGGCAGCGTTGATGGGTGGCGCCAACCTGCGGGTGGCTTATCTGTCGATGCGTGTGCAAGCGCGTGCCGCTGACGGCCGTACAGTTCTTGCTACCGCCATGCACTCTTGCCTGACGAACGGGTGAAAGTACTTCGATCACGTGAACGCGAGCGGCTACGTGGGCGCCTTCTCGCACCATTGGAAGTCTTGGCGGAGGAAGTCAGCGCCGTCTCTGGGCGTGCGCTCATCACGGGGGGGGGACGGGGCGCTGAGCGGAATCGGGGCACATGGCGCGGCACGCCCTGCGTTGGCTGATTGCCGAGCTGTTGGGCGCGCTGCGCCCCAATGGGGCGCAGACGACGGTGCAGTGACCCAGCAGGTGCAGCGGCAACAGGAGCGGGAACGGGTCCTGCGCGAACCACAGGAGGCGCAACCGGCGTGCGCATGCAGGGCCGAAGCGCTGCGCACCGATGCTCGCATATAGATGAAAGGCCTTGCTTTGCGAACCACGAAATTCGCCTAGTCGGTGATGAGGCGGACCGCTTCCGGTGGACCCTGGCGGCGGTGGACTCGCTCCGCCAGTTAGCGCGGGCCTCGCGGCAACCCATCGTCACCAGCATTGGCCGACATAAGTCGTGCCGCCATTTGCCTTCTTGTTGCCTTGATGGTCGAGGGTCAACGTGCCACATGTGGTGTCCCTCGCAGCCTGTAGACCCTTCGGCGCAGCTTCAATGGTGTAGGTCGTGGCCGTGGTGGCTGCCGGAACGACTTGGATCGCGTAGAAACTCGCCAGATCGGTCATGCATTGGGATTGCGGGAGGCTGGGTGCGGCTCCGGCACCGTCAAGATACGTCAGATTGGTTGTGTAATAGCGCTCCATGAACTGAGCCGCCTCCAAGACGCACGCCGCCGCTACACCACGACGAGACCTGATGACATGGTTCTGGTAACTCGGATACGCGATACCCGCGAGGATCGCGATGATCCCAACCACGATCATTAGTTCGATCAGCGTGAAGCCGCGATGATGCATGGATCATTGCCCTTTAGGATGGCCATCTTCGAATCGCGTCGTCAGTCCAGCAATAGCTCGCGCCACGAGATGCGAGAGGCCCTCGAACCCGTGCTGCGCGTGTCGGTTTTGCGCTGTGAGCCGTCATCGAGGTTCAGCAGCATGTCGTCGTCGATGAAGATCGGGCCGTTCGGGCTACTGTCAAAGCCCAAGCCAGTGGCGGGGAGCATTTCATCGCCCAGCACGACCATGTCCTTTTCGTCGAACGTTCCGTCGCCATTGACGTCGAAGAACGAGGATGCGGGTCGTGAGCCAGTGAATGGGTCGACGGCCATCACGTAACCCTTGCCGCCCGGGCTACACACGTCGGTGGAGTTCGGAACACGCGTCGTGCCGATCAGCATGCCGCGCTCAAAGCGATTCGGAATCACCATGCGCTCGCCCTCCTTGCCACCCACGGGCGAGACCAAGTCGATATACCACCCCTTCTTTCCTGCAAGGTCGGCACCCGTCATCTTGCTGGTCACGCGCTGGACGATGGTCTTGTCTTCGTCGTTGGCGACTTCCGCGAGGATCTTGGGACTGGCAAGGTTCGCTCGAACGACTGCCTGACCGTCGTCGATCATGCCGTACCAGGATTGGACATCCTTGTTCGACACGTCGCCATCGCCGAGGTACCGGCCGGTTCCGAAGTACACCCAGAGGTCTCGGGTGTCGGAGTTCATCATGATCAGCGGGGCGGCGGTGATCGGCTGGGCAGTGCTGTCGGCATTGACGGCCGTGAACAGCGCTGCTGCGCTGGCAGCCTTCGTGCCCACGCCACTGAAGCGCCACATGTTGCCCTTGAGGTCACCGCCGTAGACGGTGTCGTAGAAGCCATCGTGGTCCGTATCCCATGCGTCGACTGCCGACAGGCCGTTGTCGTCCGCCACGCCGGTGGACACCACGGTCGCCGCACCCGACTCGACGCCGATCATTACCAACTGCGCTGTGCCTGAAGCACTGTTGGGACCATTGCCGACCAGCACCTGCCAGTTACCGTCCGCCACTTGGGTGATGATTGGCTTGCCCAGCGTGTGGCCCAGCGCCGGGATATCGGCCGCACTCTTTTCCCAGAGGAACTTGACGCTGGCCGGATTGGTCACGTCCAGGGCGAACACTGCCTTCCCGCCGCGGCCCATGCTGCCGATCAGCACCGTCTTCCAGGCCTTGTCGGCCTTGGAATAGATGTCCGCCACGGTAATCTCACCATCCACCGAGAAGTGATGCTCGTACTCCGGCGACGACAGGTTCTTCAGATTGGCGGTGATCGCCGCCGCCGGCATGAACGCGAACGTCTCTACGCCCGTTTCCGAGTTGAAGCCGTGCAACATGCCATCGTTCGCACCCACATAGACCACGCCCGTTCTGGTGCCTTGGTCTTCCGCGAACTTCACGTAGTCGCTTGCGCCGGTAAAGGCCTGGTTGTAGTAAAGCCGTGCGTCGGGTCGACCGACGTAAACCGGCTGCGAATGCACGATGTCGCCGAGGATGCCCTGGCGGACGCGGAACTTGTCGGCGCCGACGCCTTCGTTGTTGCGATCGCCACGCAGAAAATTGACCACCGCTTCACTGCCCAACATGGAGCGCTGTGTCGCCGACAGGTTGCCCCAAGTCAACAGTTGGTAGGCGTTGTTGGCGGCGCCCGTATTGACGTAGATCTTGCGTGAGGCCCAGTCCGGCAGCCGCGCTTCCGCGCTCCACGCCGGCTCTTCAGAGAACGTGCCGGTGACCGGATCGAAGTTGAAGGCCGTCAGGTCGCCACGCCAGGACGGGCTGTAGAACTTGGCCTGATAGGCCTTGGCACCCGTTTCCAGTCGCGTGGCGTTGGACGCCAGCGAGGTGGACGAACCGCTCATGTCCTTCGCAACTTGGCGGAAGGACTTGGTCAGGCTCTCGACCATCTTGTCGGCCTCGCTGGCAACGTAGAAGTTGTCAGGACGCGGGTAGCCGGTAGGGGTCGTGGTCGTGCCGCCGCCGGTGCCGCTGATGAGGTAGTCCCCGCTGGTATGCCACCATGCCGCATCCAAGGCCGTCGTGCGCGCGTAGGGATCGAACCCATCGGGCACGCGGAAGCCGCCGTACTTAGCCGCGAGCCAGTATTGGTTCTTTTCCCTTGGCTCCAGCACCTCGTTCTCGCGCACGTCCACCCAGTGCGTGGTGATCGTCTGACGCCCACCGAGGTCGCCACGGATGTCACGCGCGTGCGAGTCATAGGCGAGCGCGGCGATGTACGCGGAGTTCCTATTGGTTGAAAACACAGTCGTGTTGATCGCGATGCCTTCCAGCTGTGCGATCTTCTCGAGCGCTTTCACCACGTCGACGGATCGGTCGGCAGTCACCTCGGCAGGCGTCGGCGGTTCTGCGGTTCCGGTCTGGTTGCCGGGCAGGTTCTTGTCGGCGTGGCTGTAGACATCGCCGATACCCAGAATCACATTCGCTTGGCAACGGAATTGTATCGGGTCGTCCCAGGTCGAGATGACAGGGAAGCCGTCGGCCAGCAGGTACGCCTTAGATTTGTCGGCCGGCAATGAGGAATAGCTGGGAACGTTACCGAGATTCTTGAAGTAGCGGACAGCGGTGTAGTACAGCTCGCTGACCGGGTCGTAGGATTTGTGCGGCTCCGTGGTCATCTGGCCGAACTTGTTCAGGTAGTTGATGACGCCACTGTCCTGGATGCCCCCTGGCGTTGAAGATGCGTCCGCACTGTCCGGATTACGCACCAGCACGCCGGTGGTGGCATCCCACTCGCGGGAGGCATTGACCAGGGGCCCGTACCTCGGGTCGTAGCTTATGGGCGCCACGAACTTCTGCTTCGCGCGCAGCACGCCGCCATCACGGGACCCATTGGGAAAGCCTGTCGTATCACTATCGTTGAGGTAACCGAAAATGCTGTACCGGATACGGTCGGAATACTCCTGGATCAGGCCTTCCGGCTTCCAGCCCCGGCTGTATCGCTTGCAGTTCGCCTCGAGCAGGTTGGGAACACAGACCGCGACGCGGACGCTGACTTCGAGCAGCGTGCTCGACAGGCTATTGCAGGTTGTTACTCCGCTGCTTGTCTGGCAATCGCTGGTGTCCTCGACAACCGGGCGGTTGTTCTTGATGACTAGCAAATGGCGCGAGGGGTCGTAGGCGACGGCCGTACGATCGATATCGTTCGTGCTGCCATCGCTCTGGTAGTTTGCGGCGATGTACATCTTGTTGCCGAGCCCTTGGACGCGTACGACCATCGAGTGCCACGACGCGGGTGCCACCATTGAGACGTTGCTGCCCAGAGTCCGGTCGGGATAGCGGCGGTTGCGATCATGTCGTGCCTTCTCGAGCCAAGTCTTGTCGGGTTCGTCAACGACGCGGTAACCGCCCGTAAGTGCGAGGCGGAAGGGATCGATCGTTTGCGTCGCGGCCCAGTTCAGGTAATTGCCGCTCCAGTGGCTGCTGCACTGGTAGTTGTGGGTGGTCGATACCGGTTTGAAGTGACGTTTCGTCTCGACACTGTCGTATACGTACGTGTAGCACTTGCCCGCATCAAAATAACCCACGTACCTGTAGTTGGCATTGTAGCCACCGAGATTGGCCGGGTTGACGATCGTCGGCCACTCCACCGACAGTACCAGGGCAAGGTTGCCCGGCACCTTGGGCCCGACGTAGAGCGGGGATTGCGCAATTTCCACCTGCGCCACCACGGTGCCCGTCGCGGCAGTGATGGCAAATGCGAACATGGCGATCAGTAATCGTGACGTAGCCGACCTGCGTTCGGTGGGGTTAGCGGATCGAGATGTCATCGATCAGACTCCAAGCTTGTTCAGATTGCCGGTGTGCAGCCGGGCTTAACGCAATTCGATGGTCGCCTGCAGCGCGACGACGGCGCGGCCGGAAGCCGCTCCCGGATCATGGCTGCGGGCAGAAATCCGATAGATGGACTTTCCGTAGGTCGGCGGCGGCGCACCGTACTGGTTCGACGATGCCGAGCGGCTTGCGCTGCCGCTGTCTTCGGCACTGATCGGGAAGTCGCCCATGAACTCGATGTAGTACTGCGGCGTGCCGGCGACCTTGTTGGAATAGGCTGCAGGGTTGGTCACGTCCATCCAGCACCCCGCGACATCGGCTTTGCAACCGCTCGGGTTTGCGGCGTTGACGTTTCGCGGCGTTCCGTCGCAGATTGTGTTGATGGCGGAGCAATCGACGCCTATGGATAGACCCTTCGCCGACGCGTCGCGCACTTTTTGTTCGGCGATACGCAAGGCAGATTCGGCGGCCTGGAAGGCAATGCTGCGATCAAACATGTTGGCGCTCATGCGCTCTTCCATCAGCGCGCCACGCAGGCTCGCCAGGCCCAGGAGCGTCACCAGGATCAACAGGATCAGCACTACGACGAGTGCCGCGCCGCCCTGGTTTTGGCGGCGGGAGACGTTGCGCTTCACGAGGTGCGGTTCCGCAACGTAGTGACAATGTGGGTCAGCGTCCGCGTCAGCTGGGTCTTGCCTTCGCCAGCGTGGGTGGTGCCCAGCATCGACAAGGTGATCCGGACGGCTACCACGCCCTTCCAGTCGGTGACTGCAGAAGCAGCCACGTAGCCAGCCTTACCGCTCTGAAGGTACTCCAACTGCATGTCCTGCACCTGCTCGGCAACTTCCTCAGCCGGCTGCTCAGCGCCCTTGTCCATGTACACGCGGTACAGCGATCGGCCGCCACGACCGTTATCGGCGACATACCAGCGCGCAGCGTAGAGCTTGGCGATCAGCGAGTTGGAACCATATGACTTCGAGTAGCCTGTAGCTGTGCAGAGCACCGGCACGCCCAGATCCTTGGTGCAGTTTCCGGGCGAGGCGGAACTGCCCTTGTTGAAGCCCAAGGCGACGTTCCCGTCCGCCGCCTTGCTAAGCTGCACAATGCTGGCCTGCGTGTAATCACAGATAACGACGATGTCGTTGTCGCGCAGGCCATGATGGGTGATGTTTACCTTGATGATGGCCGGCGATCCCGGGTTGCCTGTCTGCTGATCGTGCGCAGCCACCGTCACCGGCGAATTGCCCGAGGTCAGCAGCTCTAGCGCGTCCGTGCCGGCTGCCGATCCACCGAGGGCTCCATTCTCATATCCGACCAGTCCTGGGTCCCACCTCATCCACCAGGGCCCGGTACCGCTGGACGCACCGTTGAGGACATTCGCCACGGGCAGATTCTTCCCGCAGGGATTGCCTGCCGCTTCGCGCAAGTCGCGTGCCATCAACTCGAAGGCGACGCGCGCGTTCTCCTGGATGCGCGCGAGACCTTCTGTCGCGCGGAAAGTGCGCTGGTTGGATAGAAAGATGCCGGCGGCGGCACTCACCACCAGCAGTCCCAGCACCAGCGAAATCATCAGCTCGATCAGCGTGAAGCCGGTTTGCGTCCGCCGCGTGGGCTGGCGTTGTAGGTGGCTCATAGACGTGCCACCGTGACCATCGTCTGATTCTCTTCGCCGCCCGCGCCGCGGGAGTCGTTCCATACCACTGTGATCGTACAGTCCCGCGTGGTCGAATCACCCCACGCGACGCAGTTGATCGTTCCGTACGCGCTCTCCCCGAGGTCGGTTTTCAGGGCCGTGATCCATGCAACCAGGTCACTCTTGCTCAACTCGAGATTCCCGGACCTATAGACGCCAGCTCGCGCCGCATCGAGATTCGCGCGCATGGTCTCGAGGATCGCGTAACTGTGCACGGTGGCCTGGCTTCGCTCCAGGGAGCTCTGGCTGCTGCGCAGCGCGGTCGCTTGCAAGGCGGCGATGCCGAGCAGGCCGATAGACATCACCAGCACCGAGATCAGCACCTCGATCAGGCCGACGCCGCGTTGGCGTGAAGGCATGGAATGACTCCGGTGTTGCATCTGAAAGCTCGTTGACGCTACGAATTGGTCGGCGTCGCGCACTTGCCGGCGGCGACGATGGGTTCGGACGAAATGCGACTGCCGGCCGCCAGCGTGATGAGCCGCTCGTTCTCCGCCGGTTGGGTGACCTGCTGGCAAATGGCGAGTCGTGCGAAAAGCGGTGACCCGTTTGCGGCCTTGGCCAGGCCGTCGGATCGGAAGCTCAGCTGGCTGTCCTGGATCGCGGCACTCGCACGCACTTCAAGCGGTGCGGCCGCTGTGCTGACGCGCAGGACGTCGTCCACGACGCCGTCCCGGTCGGCATCGGCCAGCATGATCCACGTACTCCACAACTCACCCGACTTGCAGGTTGCTCCGTCATCGCTGCGGCATACCGTCACCGGGGCGTTCAGTCGAACCGCTTCCATGCGCGCCAACTGGAGAGTCGCGATCATTTCGTTGGTCGCGCCAGAAAGGCGATTGGCGTTCATCAGCGTGGTCATGCTGGGAATGGCAATGGCCGCCAGGACAGCGAAGATCGCTAACGTGATGACCAACTCCATCAGACTGAACCCGGCCATCCGGCACGCGCGAGCAAGCGCGGTCTTTGGCAACGCGCCCTGGAAGAAGGACATGGATGGTTCCCCATTGGCGTGAACACGATAGCTATCCGGACCTGCTTGCTACTTGAGACCGATGGACGGCAGGCGTTGTCGGCTATTTCCCAGCGCCAGCACGCCCCACGCACGTGGTGCGTTTCGGTCGTCATCGACGGTAGCGTGCTGTGCTGTCGGCTGACACAGGCACAGTAAGAGGATCGATGACCTCGGCTCAATGAGCGCAAGTGGTGTTGAGTGGCCTAGTCGATCTTACACAGTGAAATATCTTTGTTGGCGCGGGAAAGGTTGCGCAGAAGCGAACACTGCGTTTGCGATCGTCGAACCGTCCACGATTGCGGGTGGATTCGAGTCATTCCTCATGCCTGCCGAAGCACGTCAAGTTGCGAAGTACTTCGCTCGCAGCTGATGTTGTGACCTGGAGGTGATGAATCACATCGTAAGGCCTGTGCGCGTACGCCAGCTCGATCCACTCAATGAGCGATGCATTGTTCGAAATAGGCGAACGCTGCTTGCGGCATATCGAACTGTCAATTCCGCAAGCCCTCGGCTAAATTCCCCGGTAGAAGGCAGTTGGCGCCGGGATTGTAGGGTTCTACTACGTCAGGCCAGACGCTGTTCCTAGTAGCCCCCTTTGCTGAGTTGCAGTTCGAAGTTGTGGAGGTCTGCATCGTTGCGAAGGGAGCGCACGCTGTCAGGTGAGTCTCCGGTTCGCTCTTCCATCGGCACTTCGCAGCCGCCTAGGCCTTCGGCGCAAGACACACGCCGAGATGCCGCGCGCCACCTTTCACGCAGTTTCCATTCGCTGACCCGGCCCTCATCGTTCGCGGCCTGTGCAGTACCAAACGGACCACCGCTATGGCGTGTTACCTCGTTGAGCTGTATTCGCCGAACGCCACTTGGAATGCGCTGCCGAGGGAGGGCCGCATCCAATTTCTCAACCGCGTTGCGGCAGGCTTCGCCAAGCTTCCCACCGGCAATGTGGAGGTGCTGGCGCTGACCGAAACCGACCGCGCCATCTATCGGGCCACCCCGCATCGCTTTCTCGGCATCTGGCGATTCGATAATCCAGAGTCGCGTGATGCCTTGCTTTCGGCGATCCGGGCCACTGGTTGGTACGAGTACTTCGAACATGTGAATGCAAGCGGCTGCGGCTTCACGAACGATCTGAATGATTTGGCCAATGTATGAGGCAAGAATTCCGTAGGGCCGCTGGCTCATCGCGTGACCGGCCCCGGTTCTCAGGAGCAGCCTGACTTAAGTAGAGTCCGTTCCCACGACTGAGGACGGACATGAAGAAACGCTTCACCGCCGAACAGATAGTTGGTTTCCTGAGGCAGTCGCCGGCCCACTCATCAGAGAGCTGTGCCTCAGCACGGCTTCAGCTATGCCTCCTTCTGCCTCTCCGGCGACGCAAGTTCGGCGGACTGGAAGTGCCTGATGCCAAGCGCTTGAAGTCGCTTAGGGCAGAGAACTCCAAGCTCAAGAAGATGCTGCCAGAAGCGGTGGATAACGAAGCGCCGAAGGTCGTCGCGCGAAAGAAATTCTGGGGCCTCAGACACGTAGGCGCCGTGGTGGCCGTGGGGGGCCAAGACGAAGAGGTCCGAACGGCGTGCCTGCCATTGCTGAGGGTGTCGCGCAGCGTGCTGCACTACCAGTTGCAGCGGAAGGAGGACGGCCTGCTGCGGCGACTGGTGGAGCTTGCCGGTGACCAGCGACCAGCGACCAGTTTCCCAGCCAAACAGGACCTGCTGTCACGGCCCGTAGCCGATGGCTGGATCGGTGAACCGTTATGCATCGCGCCCGTGGCGGCCTCGAGCTGTCCGCGAGCGTGGGGTTGCTGGACATCGCCCGTGATCGTCCGGCAGAGTTCGTCCGGTCCACACGCTGCTGAGCCTATGTACAGGACGTGGATGCGGAATGCACCGTCGCACCATGCGGGTGAGCGTTTCCAGACATTTCTGGCTGCTCTCCTCAAGTCGAGTCTGCGGGCAACGACCTGCTCGGCGTTGATGAGGGAGTGGTTATATGAGGTGGATCGCCTGCGCCGCAGCCGGCTATCGCTCACCGAGCAGACGTGGGTCAGCTCGGAACTCGTGAATGTTTACACGCATCTCAAGCGCAGCGACGGGGTTATTGAGGCTGCCCGCGGATGGGAGCCTGGAGAGCTCTCCGAGGGGTTCTGCTATCGGAAGTACGCAATTTCGGTCGATCTGGATCCTGAGGGCGGCCCACGTGCCTGGGCTGTGCGCCTGAAGATCGCAGCGTTGGCCGGTGCCCGCTACCGCTGCTTCCTGGAAACTCCCATAGCGTCGGGACATCGACAGCGTCTGCCCGGCAACGTGTACATGAGCTCGATCGAGCAGGCTCGGCGGATCATCGACGATCTTTGGGAGGGGCAGCTGCGCGTCCGGCTGGCGGCAGAAGAGCGGCCGGCCTCCGTGTACCGGGGCACGAAGCGGCAGGTCCCGTCGCTCGTATCAACCTAGGGCTTCCCTGTAGCCAATCTATTGGCCAACCACGAAGCTCGGCTCACCTCCCCCACTCGCTTTGCGATGAGTGGCAGTTAGAGGCTCGACTGTCGGTGGAACGAAGATGGTCGGGTCATCTTCGGCACGCCGTACTGGAAGCCATGCGGGTCGAGCTTATGCTTGGGCGAAACGCCCGCTCTTTTCTCCGCCGCTTCACCAAGTGCGAGGTATTCCGACGCTCGGTAAGCGTTATCGATTGTGGAACCGGCGCGAACACCGGTCATCGACATGGAGGCACCGGAATGAAACGCAACGCATCCAGCATCACCCTGTTGGCACTGGGGATTGGAATCGCCACCGGGTGTGCAACGCAAAGTACGCCGACCACGTTCAACCGCACCGAAGTCGGAGCGGCACGCACCGTCGAATGGGGCACGATTCGCGGCCTTCGCGACGTCACCATCCAGAACGACTCGCGCCGCGTCGCCCCCCGCAACGGACGCGGTACTCGGCAGCATGGCCAGCAGCACCATTGGCAGTGGCACGCACGCGAGTACCGCAGGTGCCGTCGCGGGTGCGGCGACGGGCAGTGCAGCAGGCAACGCGATGGCGCGTGGTTCGCGACCGGGCGTGGAGATCACCGTCGAGCTGGAAGGATGGACAGCGTGGTCCCACGTCGCGTGGGTGCTTCGGGCCTGTCATGTCGCATCGATACGATCCGGCCCATCGATGGGCGCGCTCTGCGCGAAGCCAAGCGCGAGCTGCGCGACGTGCAGACCATCGATCGCAGCGACGCCCCACCCAAAGCGGAAACGTCACAGCGATAGCCCGGGGCCGATCCGGCTTCTCAAGTCTAGCGCCACGTCTGCGTCGGCCCAGATGGTCCGACTATCCCCCTACTCTCAGTGGCTTCCGCACGGCGCCATTCAAGTTTGATTGCTCTCGGTCGTTATTGGAGCTCGTCCACCGATAAGTGACGCATGCGCTTCATTCGCGAACTACTCCTCGCCACCGGCCCACTTGCAGGTGGTCTCATCACGTGGGGCATCCTTGCCATACGCGAGCGGCTTCCGTGGCTGGCTCTCTTCTTCGATGGTTCGTTCTGGCTCTGCGGGTTGGGGTTAGTACTCAGCCTGGTGACTTTGACCGCCATGTACGCCAACCGGATCGGCCACAGCCGGTCCAGTCGGGCGGCTCTTAGCGTTTCCACCCTGTTCCTCTGCATCATGGCCTTTCCGTTGATGCAACAGGTGGACGAGCAGCTCCAGTATTTTGCACAACACGACCCCGAGCGGCTGGTACGACGTACGCTGATAGCGGCGTGCCAGTTCTTGCAGACCTCGATGTTGGTGTTGACTCTAGGCGTTGCAGCGATCGCCGTTGGCTTGCTGGCGAATGCCTTTCCTGGATTGCCTAGGGAGTCGCCGTGATGAGTGATCGCCGAACACGGCCGCTCTTTAGCGCTGTTGACGGAATCGAGGATGTACTGCGCTTTCGAAACTTTGCCAAGGCCTGATGACCAGTGCCCAGCCGCATTTTGGCTCGCCCTGGGTTGGATCCTGCGACGTTGCCGGGTGTATGGCACCGTGCGCAGCACCAGAATCGCGCAGCCGATAGCGGGCGCCGAGCTGGTCCAGATGGATATCCGCGACGAAGCTTCGGTCCAAGATGCGCTATTGGTAAGCAAATACCCCAATGGTCATCAACTCGCGGATAGGCTGTGGGATCTGTCGCCCGCTGCGAGCGGGCGGGTTAGCCGGCAGCCTGTAGTTGCACCGTCTTTACGCGAGTTGGTCGCGATCATGGCAGCGCCGCACCGATCTCCAGATGTCCAACGGGGCTGCTCAGCTAACGTTATCGGCGCCCTCGGCTGCGCGGGTCGTATCTAAGTAGAGACTGCGAAGGGGGAATGGCCCGTCCCCTCAGGTAAACCGCTCAGCGCCACTTTGGATCTACGGTCTAGAGATCAGGATTCCCTTATCCGACTCGTGGCTTCGCGCGCCCTCGCCGAAGATGGCGACTGACAAGCATGGATCTCCTAGCATGTCCCGCAGCTCGGTAGTGCGGGATCCTCGAATGTCAGGATCGGCCATTACGAGATGAAGTTGTTCAGTTGCCCACGCTCCTAGCCGCCCCGCAGGTGACCGGAACTCCTATCGCGTGCAATTCTGAGAATTTGACTCAAAGAGAGATCGCGCCCACGCCTTCATTTCTTCGTGGGAAATCGTTCTGCCAGCATCTACGTCAGCAAGGCCCGCTAGCGTGCGCTGATGCTTTTCCTCATCCGATAATTCCGGCGGGTACAGTTGTGGATCGAGATCGGGTTGGGTCATGGTCAAGACTCCATTTACTCATCCCGCGCCCACTATAGCGCCGAAATAGAGATGAGCACCTGTACGCTTGCGGGTCGGCCTGCCCCGATGCGCAGCAGGTGAGCCCGACAGATGCCTACAAACGAAACCCCAGCCAACGAATCCGCAGGCTGGGGCGGAGCACACGTGCGCTATTCGGTATAGAAGATCGGGCTTCCCGATGAGCCCTTCATGATCTCGACCGAGCGTGTACAGTCGTCGCGTCGTACATACGACTCACTGCTGCGAGCGATCTCTTCCTTGTTCGACGCGTAATAGATCCAGTACCACTGACCTTTCGCATCCTTCTTCTGCCAGTAACACGGGTACGTCACCGTTGCCATTGTTCATTACTCCTACACGGCCATAGCCGTTAGCGTCGTGTGGTGGCGTTAACACGCCTTTGGGACGCTTGGGTTAGCATAGGAGTGCCCTAGGGGCTTATGCCCCCGGGACACCGTGGTACCTACCAAGGCCACAACAGCGTTCTCTGTCCAGGAGTCGCCGCTGTTGTGGCCTTCTCTATTTGGCCCCCGCCCGGGTAGGCAGCGATCAGGGGCCGGTGACCCTCCTATTCATCGCCCGCCTCCTCGGTGTCGGGGTATAGCCAGTTGATACTTGCCTCAAACGCCTTAATCAGGCGCTGACGCTTCGCGTTGCTCATTGTCGTGCCTTCGGGCGGAAGGTCACGAATCAAGCCATAAATCGCCGGCGGGATACTCGCCTCGTCAGCGATCGCTCGACCCGCCGCCGCAGCGACAGGTTGGGGCTGCGGCGGCAACGGCAAAGGGGGCAAGCCCTCTGCGGAATCCACCGTGCCCGCCGGACGGGGCGAGGACTTCGGGTTGGCGGCAAGTGGCATTACAAGCCGCCCGCGCCCAGCCGCGTTAAAGAATCCCGCACTCTCCGCAGACTCCTGAAGCGTGCGAATCGCATTTTTGATCTGAGCCGGAACGACCTTGAACTCGACGCGCAGCAGGTTCTCTAGCCCCTGATTCGTCGGCAGCGGCTGCCCCTTGAAGCGCTCGTATACCTTCTCAAATAACTCGACGTTCAAGAACGCCTGAGCTTTCGCGCGCTGCGCATCAGTAGCGTGCACGGGCGCATATATCTGTGCGGCGAGCTGAGTCGGGCGGAGCATTCCGTTGACTTCTTCGACCAGCCCGAACATCCGCGCTGCACCGAGTTTCGAGAGAAAGCCGCCGTTCTTCACCCCGCTGTACCCAAGCATCGGTGCGAGTTGGTCGCGCGAGCAGCTTCCGCCGGCCTCATCGTGAATCCTCTCGGCGACTTCAATGGCCGAGTCGAGGTTGTAGTACGGGAACGCGACCTCGCTGCGCGGGCGGGCGGCCCCCTTGGCGGCCCTCGTACCTTCGCCTGCGTTGGAATCCATCACCTACTCCTAGAACGGCGCAACATGGAAGCATGATGGGCACGGGAACCTGCCGTGTCAACTACTGTTCGCGCAAGACCTTGCGCCGGTTTAGTTTCACGTGGAACACATACAATGTTCCACGACAGTATCTAATTGATTTTATGCGTTTTTTGTCTAAACTTTCGAGCGTCGTGGCACTCCGCTTCCAACCGTTTTAGACGTAACAATTAGTTACGTAAACCGACAGCCCTGCGACTGCTCAGTGCAGAAGCTTACTTCTCGTGACGCGCATCACATATGAATTCACTTGAAATTCAAAGACTTATCGCCTTGGGCCGCAAGTAAGGAGGATCATGCGAGCGGTTGAGGTATCGAACCGCGTTTTGGTGATGTTGGCGGCACCCGTTTTGACCTAGTCAAGCTTGGCGTAGCCACGATGTTCTTCCGATCCGGAACAACGTCGGCCGCCGCCTCGACGCTGCCCTGCTGTCCGGCAATGTCGGCCCATCCATGTATGCGGCGCAGCGCAGCGCCATCCACCCGTCCATGCGCAGGAATACTCGCCTCGACACTTTGAAGAGGAGGATTAGCAGCAAGCGTCCTCCACCCGCGCAGGGGCTACGTCGATCGAGCCACGAGTGATGCGTACAGGATCACCAAGAGGAAGTCTTGATGGTGAGCGAGGCGAGGGATCGCTTCTGGCGCGTTAGCGAAATGCTTAGGGCAACTGTCTGATTCGGAAGGCTTTTGGGTCCAGCCGTCGGAACTAGTGCCTTCTGGGGGCTCATCCAGGCGGAACTAGCTCGATCTCGGGCCCATTCGATAGCGTGACCGTGAGCCGTCACCGGCTAAGTCATTGCCCCTACTGGCCGAGCACTAGGGCGTTCTCCGAGAACCCACATAGATGGATCTATGGCGTACAAGCTCTCTGATCTTGACAAGAAAAATCTTGCAGCTTTCGAGAAGGACCATTCCAGACGCAGTTTGGTGGGAATTTCGCTTGTTGTTGGCAAGATCCGAGGCCTGTCCAACTTTCGCCTCCAGTTGTCTTATCCGCTGACGGCGATCGCGGGGCGAAATGGTAGTGGAAAGTCGACCGTACTGGCCATGGCGGCCTGTGCTTATCACGCCGACCCGAAGGGATGGCGTCTACCTGGTCGGGCGCTTCCTTACTACCGGTTTTCCGATTTTTTTGTACAAACCCAAGGCGAGGTTCCAGTCGAAGGGGTGAGTATTAAATACACCTTCCGGTCGGACAACTGGAGGATCAGCGAAGAACATCCGGAAGGCAAAGGGCTCGGTGACCAGTACCGACATAAGAGCTCCGGTGGTAAGTGGAACGACTACGACACGCGCATGCGCCGGCAGGTCGCCTTCTTTGGTATCGATAGAGTTGTGCCGCCTTCTGAAAAGAGCGTTCTCAAGAATCAAAAGAACTACTTCTCAGCGGCATCTGCAAACAAGTCCAGCATCGAGGACGCTACGCGAAAGTCAGTAGGGCGCGTTTTAGGAATTGCCTACGAGGACTTTGAGCTGCGTGGCGCAGGCGCGCATAAGCTGGCGCACGTTAAGCGAAAGGGATATCAATACTCCGGCTTTAACATGGGCGCTGGCGAACAGGCGCTTTTTGGCCTCTTTTGGGCTGTACATTCTGCAGGTAAGTCAACGCTGTTCGTGATTGACGAGATTGAACTTGGGTTACATGAAGCTGCGCAACGCATGCTTCTCAATGAGCTTAAGAATATTTCGTTCAGCGCGGGGCACCAGTTCATTTTCACGACGCACTCGCCCACAGTCCTTGAATCTCTGCCACCAGAGGGGCGTTTCTACTTAGATGGTTCGGCGAACGGAACTCAGATTACTGAAGGCATTTCGCCTGCGTTCGCTGCAGGCCGGATGTCCGAGCGTGCTAGCACAGAGCTGGTCCTGTATGTCGAAGATGCCAGCGCTAGGCAGCTACTACTTTCAGCTTTCAACAGCGAACTCCGCCGCCGCGTTCAGTTGATTGAGGTTGGATCTAATAGTGCGGTTGTCTCACATGCAAATTCACGTTTCATCGATCGAGCGCACTCCTCTAAGATGAGTCTGTTCGTTATGGATGGTGATCAACGCTCGGCGCTCACGTCGCATCGGACGGCGTTTCTGAAGCGAGTTGATCCTAAGCACAAACAGGCGGCAGCTGAGTGGATCGACGCGCGCATTGCATTTCTGCCTTCGGATATGGCACCTGAGAGATTTGTTGCATCGTTGATTCGAGATCACCACATCGATGCCTTCAGGGTCGCATTCGGTATCGAGCGCGAGGATGAGGCACACGAAATCCTAGATAAGGCGCTTGTGCGGGGTGGTCACTCGGAGATTCACTGGATATCGGAAGATCTATGTCTTCCTCCAGATCAAGTCTGGCAGGGTATGTGCCAGATAGTTGCGAATGAGCTCCCGAGCGTTTTTGAAGAGATCATCGTCAAAGTCCGCAACCTGCTCAAGGATGGCGCGCCGTAAGCCAGCCAGCGTAGCCCGGGTAAGCGAAGCGCACCCGGGGTATCAGCGCCTCTGCTGATGATTGCTTATGGCGCTCCCAGGTGCGGCCTTTGGCATTACCCGGCTTACGTAGTTCCTCACCACGGCGACCACCACGCTCCCTGCTCGGCGCCTGCGTTCTCGCGGATCGTGCGCCATACGCCGGAGGCGGCGTTCACCAGGTGCAGGCTGCGGTTGTAGTGGTTGTGGTCAAGGTCGTCCTGCTTGCGCAGCACCAGCACGCGGTTGCAGGGCGACCAGTCGAGCGGGACGAGTTCGATGCCAGGCGTCGCGGTGCCCAGTGGCCTCGGCGCGGTGCCGTCGGCATTGGCGATGAACACGCGGCTGTAGCGGTTGGTGCCCTCGTGCTGGGAATAGGCGAGGCGGCTGCCGCTGGGTGACAGGATCGGGGCCGAACCGGTGGTGATGCGGGTCAGCGCATTGGTGTCCAGATCGACCCGGTAGATGGACGGCGTGCCCGTCAGGTCGATGCCGTCGTAGTAGACAGTGTTGTTGGGGCCCACGACGAACGAGGTCGGCTGGTTCTGCTCGTGCGGGTCGATCACGCTGCGCAGTTCGAACAGCCGGCCCGTGGCTACTTCGACTGCGTACAGGCGGTGCGCCCAGTAGTCGTTGGGACTGGGATTGGACAGCCGCGTCACGAAGCTGCCGACCAATGCGACGATGTACTTGCCGTCGCGCGTCCACTCCAGCTTGCGCAGTTCCGACAGGCAGGTGAAGAACTCGTCGCACAATGTGCGCGCCGCCCATGCGACGCAGGCGATGCGCTGCAGCCCCGTGCCGTCCGGGTTGATGGTGTGGATGCATTCGGAGTTGGTCGCGCCTTCAGGTACGGTGCCGAACGCGATCTTGTTGGTCGACGCGCCGCTCCAGGCCGGGAACACGCCACGGTAGAGCGTCCGTTCGCGCTGTCCCAGCCGGTCGGTGATGACGATGGTGGGATCGTGGTGCTTGTAGTTGCCGTCCAGGCGGTACCAGCGATAACTGCGCTCGAACACCACGGACGATCCGCCCGGCGACCATGAAGCGGAATGGTCCACGTATTCGCCTGGCGGAATGGTCAGCTCGTCCGTGAACGTTCCGGCGCTGTTGATGCGATGCAGCTGCGCCCCCGCAGCGCTGTCCACGACGTCATGGAAGAGGATGTTGCCCGAGTCATGCGCCATCGCCAGCGGCGCGCTCGATGCCAGCAGCAGCCACAGGAGCGCGCGAAGCACGATGCGACGGGCAGAATGCAGGAGGAGAGTGCAGGCAGACATGACGCGCTTCCTTGGACGACAGCGGAGCGAGTTCTATGCGTCACCGGATGACGCCGTCGTCAAATCACGCGCAGTCGAATCAGGGCTTCCGACGAATGGACAACGCGAACGCGTCGGCTCCGCGGAATCCGGATTCAGACTGCTGACCGATGGGCAGCACCGGGTAACCGGCGAGTCGCCTCGTTGAACCCGGTGAATCCGCATCACGCTTTCTCAAGACGCATGCACCAATGAGAACCGCGCGGGCCGTCACGTGCTTCGCGAAGGACCACGCTGCGCGGTCGTGGCCCGGTTAACGCTTCCCGAAACCTGTGCGGCGTAATCTCCGTCACCGTCCTTTCCTGGAGGTGATGGCCCATGCGGAAGTCGCGGGATGAACTGGCCCAGGATGTGTTTTCCATGCGCGCAGCCATGCCGCTGTGGCGGCAGCGCTTGCCCAGCGAGAACGACCTGATCGCGGTCTATCGCGACAACGCGCATCGCGTGCTGTCGTGGGCCGGCGAGGAGGATCGCGAATGGGTGCGCACGCAGCTCAACGGACTGATTCCGTCGCGTCCGCTGCTGCCGCCGGAACACTAGCTAATCGCGTCCACGGCCGAAGGCCAGGTACGCCAGCACCACCGTCAGCGTCACCAGCAGGCTCACCACGATCGCGAACCCGTGTGCGCTGCCAGCCAGCGGCACGCCGCCGACGTTCATGCCGAACAGGCCCGCGACCAGGTTGACTGGCAGCGCGAGCACGGTGACGACGGTCAGCACGAACAGCGTGCGACCGGTCTGTTCGTTCACCAGTGCGGCCAGTTCTTCCTGGATCAGCTTGACGCGTTCGACCAGCGCGGCCGAATCGCCGATCGACGTGGCGAATTCCTCCGCGGCCTGGCGCAGGTCGGCCACGTCGTCGCGACCGATCCACGCGGGTGGACGGTTGAGCAGCCGGAACAGCGCGGTCGGTTCCGGTGCGAGCAGGCGCTGCAACCGCACCAGCGTGCGTCGCAGCGTGCCCAGTTCCTTGCGGTCAGTGGAGATTCGGTTGGCCAGCAGGCGGTCCTCGATCTGGTCCACCCGCACGGTCGACTTGCGCAGGATCTCGCCAAGCACGTTGGCCTGGTCGCGTAGCAGGTGCGCCAGCAGTTCCACCGGCGAGCGGAACGGCTGACCCGCGCGCACCGCACCGCGCAACTGCTCGACCGAACGCAGCGGGCGCAGGCGCGCGCTCACCACCAGCCGCGGCGCGATGCACAGGCTGGTGGTGCCGACGTCGGATGCGTCGAACGCGGAGTCGAACAGCACGTCGTGGACCACCGCGACCAGGCAGCCGTCGTCGAGTTCGAGACGCGTGGAGCCGACTTCGCTGCGCAGCGATTCGAGGAACGCGTCGGGCATCTCCAGGCCGCGGCGCAGGAAGCGCTCCGATGCCTGGTTCGACAGCGAGAAATGCAGCCACAGGAACTCGCCCGCGGTGGCCTCGCTGTCGTCGGCGAGAAAAGCCGGCACCGCGTCGGCGGTGATGGGTTCGGCCGCGCGATCGGGCGCGAAGCGGTAGCCCCAGATCAGCCCGTCCTTGTCCGAGCCGTACGAGCTATCGATGCTGCGCATGCGGGTTCCGTGCTGCCGGGCTGCGCGAAGCGTAGCGCAGGTTCCGCGGAAAGCCGTGCGATCCCGCACGGGCATCATGAAAAACGGCTGTCGCATTCGCCCCGCACACTGCGCCGCCGAAACGTTGCAGCGCCATGTCCTACGTCATCGATACGCTTGCGGAACTCGCCGTCGTCCGGGTGCGCTTCGACGGTGCGGTCCATCTTCACGATCGCGCGGAGGCGCTCGATGACCTGATCCGCCGGTGCGCAGGCACAGCGTGGCGCGGATTGCTGGTCGACTTCTCGCGCGCGCAGCCGGTTGATGCCTGTCCCCTGAACGCAGCGGCGCACGCCGCGCGGCTGGCGCGCGAGCCGCTGCTGCGCGGCATGCGCGTGGCCTATGTGGGTGCTTCGGCGTCGGAGGAGAGCGTGGAATCGCTGGCGGCGCTACGCGGCTACTTCTACCAGCGCTTCCGCACGCAGGGCGCGGCGCTGATGTGGCTGTGCGGCGAGCAGGCGCTGCAGCTGGCGGCGTAAGCGAGCCGCGCAGGCGCCGGATTCAGGGCCTGACGACGGGCGATACCGGTGGGGGCGTGGGCGGACGCTGCGGGTGCACCGAGGTGCCGAACGTGTTGCCCATGCGCTGGTGGGTGGCCGCCTGGTTGAACAGGCCGATCTCGTTGGACGGGCGCGTGGCGGTGCGTTCGGAGGCCAGTTGCGCGGCCGGCGGGACGGTGCGGTCGGCCGTCGGCGCCAGCCGCGCGCTCATGCACTCGTAGGACGGCACACGCTCTCCGTTGACCTCGACGTCGATGCAGGCCGGCGGCTCCTGCGTGGCTGCAGGTGGCGCGGCCCACGCAGCGTGCGAGGCCGCCAGCAGCGCGAGGGTCGAAGCAAGGGCGTGGAGACGCATGGCCGGTGTCCTGGTTGCCACGGTGCGGACGAGCGTACCGGCCGAAGTGTAATCGCCCGATCACGCATGGCCGTACCGGGACCGGTGTCACCTGATTGACACACCCGCTCCACAAGATTCGGGACGCAGGGCACGCAATTGCGGCCGGCGGGTCGGATGTTTCCTCGAGGGCAGGGCTGCAATGCGCGCATCGGGCCTCGCCTGTTCGTTGCTCTGCTGGGCGGCGACCGCATCCGCATCCGCGACCGCAGGGGGATTGGCGGACACCCGCCCATCCATCGCACCGCTTCACGACACCTCGAACGCAGCCATGGCCACAGGGATTGGACAAACGTGGGTTGCGCAGCGTCCGTCGCCGGCGGAAACCGGGGCGGGTGCGCTGGCGTTCGACATTCCGGCGCAGCCGCTGGACCAGGCGCTGGAAGCCTACGCGACCGCCACCGGCCAATCGGTGCTGTACGACAGCCACCTCACCGAAGGGCGCGTGTCGCGGCCGTTGCGCGGGCACTTCACGTCGCTGGACGCGCTGGACGCGATGATCGACGGCTCCGGCCTGAAGGTCCGCTACACCTCGGCCAAGGCGCTGGTGCTGGTGCGCGCCGATTCGCCCGCGCCCGCGGTGCAGGCCGATGCGCGCGCGCTGCAGCGCTATCGGGGGTTACTGCAGGCGCGCGTAGCCGAGGCGTTCTGCGCGAACCCGCGCCTATCCGCGGGCGACCGCCGCATCGCGCTGCGCCTGTGGGTCGGTGCGCAGGGTTCGATCGAGCGCGCCGACCTGCTGGACACCACCGGCGATGTCGACGTGGACGTGGCCGTCGTCGCCTCGCTGCGCGGGCTGCCGCTCGGCCAACCGCTGCCGGCCGGTGCGGCGCAGCCGTTCACCATGCTGATCATGCCGCGCTCGTCCGGCCAGGCCTGGCGATGCCCGCAACCGGCCGCGCGCGGCGCGACGGGAAGGAACCTGTCATGAGCACGAGCGCGTCGCCCAGCCTGATCGACTTCCTCACGCTGCGCTACGACGACCTGCGGCGCCGGCTCACGCGGCGCCTGGGCAGCGCGGAGCTGGCCAGCGATGCCCTGCAGGACACCTGGCTGCGCCTGCACGGCAAGCCGGTCGCCGATGCGGTAAGCCCGGGTGCTTACCTGTTCCGCATGGCCTTCAATGTGGCCATCGACCGGCAGCGATCCGAGAGCCGGCGCCTGACCACGGCCGAGATCGACGACCTGCTCGACGTGGCCGACCCGTCGCCCGATCCCGCCGACAGCGCCCAGACCCGCTCCGACCTGGAGATGCTGGTGCAGGCCATGGAGGAGCTGCCCGAGCGGCGCCGGGCGATCCTGCTGGCGGTGCGCGTGGAAGGGCTGACCCAGCCGGAAGTCGCGCGGCGCTTCGGGGTTTCGCTGCGGCTGGTGGAGCTGGAACTGCAGCGCGCCCAGGAATACTGCGCGTCCCGAGTGGACCGCTGATCGTCGCCGGAGCTGCCCGCCGCATCCCCGATTGCGGGATTGGCGCGCCACATCCGTCTTAAGCCATGGACGGCCATAATCCCCGGCCGCCTTCCCGGCGATCACTCGAGCACGCTCCGCCCATGGCGCCATTCCACCGCCAAGAAACGCCCTCCGACGCGATCGGCCGCCAGGCCCACGCATGGGTGCGGCGGCTTGCGTCGGGCCAGGCGACGGTGGCCGATGCGCAGGAACTGCGGCGCTGGTGCGACGCCGACCCGCGGCACGCGGCGGCGTTCGCGCGCGCACAGAAGCTGTGGCGCGATTTCGACCCTGCCGGGCGCGAGGTGCTGCAGCGCGAACGTGCCAGCACGTGGACATCGGCGCCGTCGCAGCGGCGCGTCAGCCGCCGTGCCTTCCTCGGTGGCGCGCTGACCGCGACGGCCGCCGCGGTGACGGTGGCCGCGGTGCATCCGCCGTTTGGCCTGTGGACGCCTGCCTCGCAGTGGGGCGCGGACTATCGCACCGCCACCGGCGAGCAGAAGCGCGTGCGCCTGTCCGACGACGTGTGGCTGGCGTTGAACACGCAAACCAGCATCGCGCTGCAATCCGATGCGACGCAGGGCATCCATCTGTTGGCCGGTGAGACCGAGATCGACCGCCGCGCGCTGGCGGGCAAGCCGTTCGGCGTGATCGCCGGCGACGGCCGCACCTGGGTGCGCGGGCAGGCACGCTTTGAAGTGCGCAACGTCGACGGTGAAGTCTGCGTGACCTGCCTGTCCGGCGAGGTCGAAGTGGAGCAGGGCGCACGACGCCAGCTGCTCACGCGCAACCAGCGCGTCGTCTACGACGCACGCGGCCTGCAGGCGCCTACTGCCATCGATCCGGCCAACGTGTCGGCCTGGCGCGAAGGCGCGGTGGTGTTCCGGCGCACGCCGCTGTCGGACGCGGTGGTCGAGATCAACCGCTACCGACCCGGCCGCGTGGTGCTGATGGACGAACAGCTCGGCCGCAACGTCGTCAGCGGGCGCTTCAGCATCCGCGACATGGACCAGGTGATCGCGCAGATCCGCGAGGTCTTCGACGTACGCGTGCGGCAACTGCCCGGCAACGTGGTGTTGCTGGGCTGACCGGCCGCTGCGCGGGCCACGCGCGGAAGACCGGGTTTGCGGGGTCCTCCGGGCCGCAACGTCTAAGGGATAACGGGCGCCGACCGGCGCTGCCGCAACCCCTTTGCCTGCGTCCACGAGAACCGTCATGCCGATCCGCACGACTGCGCCTTCCCGCCACCGCATCACCGTCCGCGACACGTGCGCAGCGACGAAGCACGGCATCCGGCTCAATCCGCTGGCCCATGCGGTGGCGCTGCTGCTGCTGGCCGGCAACGCGCAGGCGCAGCAGGCGTTCAGTCCGGCATGGTTCGCCAACAAGGGCGCGGTGCAGAACAGCGCCGCCGCCACGGGACAACTGCCCAATGGCGTGCCCGCGGCCTCGCTCACCGGGCCGCAGCGTCAGTCGCAGGCGGCGCGCGAACGTCTCAAGCAATCGCTCGACAACCTGGCCACCACTGCGCAGGCCATCGCCGCGCAGCAGGCGCTGCAACGCAACTCGCGCGCCGCGGCGCTCGGCAGCGTGCCCGACGGCCTGGGCGAGGGCGGCCTCAAGGTCGACGAGAACGCACTGACGCGCGGCTGGCTCAACGCAAGCGCGCCGACGCAGAGCGCGGCGAACGGCAAGACCACCGTCACCATCGAACAGACCGGCGCCAAGGCCATCCTCAACTGGGAGACCTTCAACGTCGGCCGCAACACCGTCGTCGATTTCAACCAGCGGGCCGACTGGGCCGCGCTGAACCGCGTCAACGATCCCTCCGCGCGGCCATCGCAGATCCAGGGCCAGATCAGCGCCGAAGGCACGGTGCTCGTCGTCAACCGCAACGGCGTGATGTTCTCCGGTTCCAGCCAGGTCAACGCGCGCAACCTCGTCGCCGCGGCGGCCAATTTCAGCGACGAGCAGTTCATCGCGCGCGGCCTGTACTCGCAGCAGCAGGCCGGCTCGCTCGCGCCCAGCTTCACCGATGCGGCCGGCGACGTGATCGTCGAAGCCGGCGCGCAGATCGCCACCGCCACGCCGACCGACGTGCGCCAGGGCGGCGGCTACGTGCTGCTGCTGGGCAACGAGGTGCGCAACGCCGGCGAGATCACCACCACGCGCGGACAGGCGCTGCTCGCCGCGGGCGACGACTTCGTCATCCGCAAGGGCGTCGGCACGGAGGCCAACACCTTCTCCACCACGCGCGGCCATGAAGTCCTGGCACGTCGCGACGAGGACAGCGAAGCCGGCGTGGTCGCCAACACCGGCCTGATCACCGCGCGCGAAGGCGACATCACGCTGACCGGCCACCACGTGCGCCAGGACGGTGTCGCGGTGTCCACCACCACGGTGAACCAGCGCGGCACCATCCACCTGTCCAACCCGGCCAGCGATGCCGAAGGTGAAGTGGCGTTGGGACGCAGCGCCGTCACCGCGGTGCTGATCGAGGACGACGGCAGGACCACCGCGCTGGACAGCCAGCGCGATGCGCTGATCGCCGAATCGAAGAAGCAGGACCAGCTGCGCTTCGTCGCTGGACAGCTGGGCATGGGCGGGTTCGACAACCTGTCGCAGCTGTCGGACCGCCGCGACCAGTCGCGCGTCGAGATCGTCAGCGGCTCAGACGTGCGTTTCGAGGGCGAATCGCTGACGGTGGCCACCGGAGGGCAGATCGCCGTCAGCGCCGAGGGCCGCGTCTTCGCCGCCGACAAGGCGAAGTTGGACGTATCCGGCGCCGTCGGCGTGCAGGTCGCGATGGAGGGCAACAACGTCCAGGTCAACGTGCAGGGCAACGAGCTGCGCGACTCGCCGGTCAATCGCGACAGCGGCGACCTGTTCAACAACACCGTGTGGATCGACCGTCGTCACCTGATCCACGTGCCGGCCGGCACCGGCGGTTACGAAGGCGAGCGCTGGTACGCGGCCGGCGGCCTGCTGGAAGTCGGCGGTTACCTGAGCAACCAAGGCCACGGCATCGGCGAATGGGCCGCGCAGGGCGGCAGCGTGGTGCTGGACGGCAACGAAGTGGTCACGCAGCGCGGTTCGTCGGTGAACCTGTCGGGCGGCTCGCTAGACGTGCAGACCGGCTACGCCTACCAGACCTGGCTGCGCGGCGCCGACGGACGCCTGTACAACCTCAACGACGCCTCCGCCAACATGGTGTTCGACGGCGTCTACAAGGGGTTCGAGGAGACGCACGAGCGCTGGGGCGACACCGTCACCGGTTTCTACTACAACCCGCTCATCGCGCCGCAGCAGCGGCTGGAGAACGGCTACACCGTCGGTCGCGACGCCGGCCGCCTCACGGTGTCGGCGCCCACCGCCGTGCTGGAAGGCGACATCGTCGCCGACGTGTTCAACGGCGAGCAGCAGGGCCGCGCGCGCGACGACCTCGACGACGGCTATCGCCAGGCGCAGACCGCCGTGGCCCGGGCCGGCACGCTGGCGTATGAGCGCACCAGCGCCATGGGCGCGAACGGCGCGTTCGACACGCAGGTGTCCATCGGCGAGGTCGCCAACATCGCCGATGCATGGAACGGCGCCGAAGACGTGATGCCCGAGGACCGCATCGGCACCCTGTCGCTGGATGCGGCCCGCCTGAGCGACGCGCGACTGGGCGGACTGCACATCACCACCGCGGACGAAATCCACATCGACCGCGCGCTGACGCTCGACGATGGCGGCGAGTTGCACCTCAACGCCGCGGTCACGCAGATCGACGCGGACGTGACCGCGCGCAGCGGTGCGATCTCGGTTGGCAATGTGGCGCCCGCCATCGGATCGACCGGCGTCGCGCTTGCCGACGCGATCCTGCTGCGCGACGGCACCTCGTCGTTCTCGCTCAGCGAAGGCGCCACGCTCGACCTGCGCGGCCTCTGGACCAACGACGCGCTCGATGGCAACCCGTGGTCGTCGACGGCATACGTCGATGGCGGCGATCTGGTGACGCGCCTGTTCTACGGCTCGATCGTGCTGGAGGCTGGGAGCGTCGTGGACGTGTCCTCGGGCGCGACGCTGAAGGCCGATGGCGATCTCGTCGGCGGACGCGGCGGCGACGTCAGGTTGCTGGCGGGCCTGGAGCGGGGTGGACTCAACCCGTTCGATGTGCGGCTGCAACTGGACGGCGAGATCCGTGCGCAGGGCGTTACCGGAGGCGGCGAGCTGGAGCTGCGCTCGCCCGGATCGGTGCTGTTCGGTGAGGATGCCCTGCTGCAGAGCGGGGTCCTGCCGGCCGGCACGGCGGCTCCGTTCGACTTCACGCTGGAGGAAGAACTGCACGTTCCGGCCGGAGGCGTCGTGCCGCTTCCGACCACCGTCAATCGGACGTTTACCGAGCTGGATGTACCCGCGCCGTTAAACCTGACGATCGGAACGATCTCCACGCCCATCGTCCTGGCCGCAAGCTGGACGGTGCCGCCCGGCATGACGCTGAGAGACGCCCGAAGCAATCCGAACGGCATTCCCATCTTTTACCGTGCTGGCCAGGTGGTCCCGGCCGGCACGTCGATCAGCAGGTTCGACGGCGCCTTCCCCATGGGCACGGTGGTGCCTTCCGCCGTGTTTCCGAACGGCATCCCGTTCCAGCCCTACAAGGTTGCGCTGGCTGCAGGCGATATCGCGCCGGTCGCGATCTCCTACGCCGCAAGGACCGTCGTCCCGCGCGGCACCCGCTTCGAGCAGGAAATCGCCTTCAGGCCGGCACTGCAACTGGAGCCGACGCTGTTCCGCACGGGCTTCTCGGACTACTCGATCACCAGCCTGGGCGTGCTGGACATCAATTCGGGCACCCGTATCCGTGCCGAAGTCCCGGTGTTGAGCCTCGCCCCCCACGGCCTGCAGGCGGCCAGCGGCGACGATCCTGCCCTTGCGCTGGAAAGCTGGACGCCGCCGGTGTTCCAGGAGGACGCCGTGCACGCGCGGATGAGCCAGCGCGAGGGCGCCAGTCTCACCCTGCAGGGCACGGACGTCGGACTGGCCGCGGACAGCAGCATCGAAGTCGACCCCGGCGAACAGGTGCGGCTGGTCGGCAGCGGGCAGGTCACGGTCGAAGGCGACATCACCGCGCCCGGTGGCGACATCGTCGTCATGGGCGGCTCGGCTCTCGACGGCAGGTCGCTGTGGATCGGCGAGGACGCGGTGCTCGACGCGGCGGGACGCGCATACACCGCGCTCGACCAGAACGGTCGCCGTTACGGCGTCGTCCAGGACGGTGGTTCCATCCGGATCGGCATCGATGACTACGACAGGTCCGACAAGGACCAGCTCGACGTCAGTGCGGGTCACGTCGTGATTCGCGAAGGCGCGAGGCTGGAGGCTTCGGGCGCCGCGGCGCAGCTCGACATGTACGCCGGCTACGATCCGCTGCATGCGTCGAACGTGGTGGACGTTGCAGGCGATGGCGGCCTGATCCGACTCGGCTCCAGGCGCGGCATCCTCAACGATGGCCAGATGCGCGCCGCAGCCGGCGGTGCCGGCGCGGCCGGCGGCGAACTCGGCCTGGCGCTGGAAAACGCGGACAACACCGAGATCAACGTCAGGACGCTGACGATCACCCAGGAGCGCGTCGGCAGCGGCATGGCCGCCGACCTGCAGCCGGGCGTGGATGATCCGAGCCTGGTCCGCGGCGTGGCCCGCATCAGTGCGGAACAGGTCGAGGCAGGGGGCTTCGACACGCTCGACCTGTGGAGCCGCGACGTCCTGAGTTTCGAGGGCGACGTGAACCTGGCGCTGGGCCGGGCACTGCATCTGCGCCGTGGCGTCATCGGCGTTGCCGACGCCACGCCGGAAGCGCAGGTGCGCCTGTCCGCGCCGTACGTGCTGCTCGACGGCAAGAGTGACAGGTTCCTGCAGGTCGACCAGTCCAATGGCGCGGACGTCGGTCTCGCCCCGATCGGCACACCGTCGTACGGTTCCTTGCTCCCCTCGGCGCACAATACCGGGGCGATGGACATCGAGGCGGACCTGATCGATGTCGGCAACTACGTCCTCTTTGGTGCATCCGGCGCGCTCTACTCCTCGCCGTCGTCCTCCACGCCGGTCGACGTCGCCGGTTTCGACAGCCTGACGCTGACCAGCCGCGGCGATGTGCGCTTCGTCAGTCCCGCCACCGAATTTCCGCTCAACCCGGGCAGCAAGCTCGCCGCCGGTGGCGACATGACGATCACCGCCTCGCAGCTGTATCCGGCGACGCACGCATCGGGTGCGATCGAGGTGGGCCGTATCTCGCTCAACAGCTTCGACCCGGAGCGCAGCCTCGTCATCCGCGGCTACGGCGAGACGCCAGCCGTCCCGCTGTCGGTCTTCGGCTCGCTCACGCTCTCGGCGGCGAACATCGACCAGGGCGGCGTGGTGCGCGCACCGCTCGGGCGCATCCTCCTGGGGCATGGTTCGGCCAACTCCACTGACTCCGTCTACGACGTCACGCTGCGCAACGGCAGCGTCACCTCCACCAGCGCTGAAGGACTGACATTGCCCTATGGCGGTACCGCCGACGGCCTGCGATACCTCTACAACGGCAAGGACGTCGCCTTCGTCGACCTCGCCGATCTGAACATCGGCACCAACAGTCACGACCTGCTCGAGACCGGCGTCGTCATGAGGCAGGCCACGTTGACGGCAGAGAACGGCTCGCTGATCGATGTGTCCGGCGGTGGCGAACTGCTGGGTGCCGGCTTCTTCACCGGTCGCGGCGGTTCGGTCGACGTGCTGCGCACGTCGCTGTTCAACGCGAACCCGGCCAACGGCTTCAGCAGCCCGGATGCGCAGGTCTACGCCATCGTGCCGGGTACGCAGCCGGGCTATGCGCCCATCGCACCGGATGCAGGCGCCGGCCAGCCGCGGATCGGCCAGCAGATCACGTTGACCCAGGCCGTCGGCGATCTGGCGGCGGGCACCTACACGTTGATGCCGTCGATCTATGCGTTGCTTCCGGGCGCCTACCGGGTCGAACTGGGCGGCGAGGTGGCGGGGCCGAACCCCGCGCCCTTCGCGATGCCGGCCGGATCGTTCAGCGGCAGTGCCCATCTGGGCGTCGCCAACACCGGCATCCGCGACGTGCTGCCGACCGCGATCACCCTTACTCCCGGCGAGGTCGTGCGGACCCACTCGCAATACAACGAGACCAGCTACGCGCAGTTCGCCATCAGCAACGCTGCCCGCTTCGGCGCGCTGCGGCCGCGGCTGGAACGCGATGCGCAGTCCATCCACCTGGACTTCGCCAGCACCGGCGACACGCCGCTCGATTTCGAAGGCGTCGCCGACATAGCCGGCGCGAAGGACGGCACCTCCGGCAATCTGTTCCTGACCGCCCACAGCGACATCGAGATCAAGGCCGAAGGCGCGACGGCCACCGACGGCTTCACGTCGCTGGATGCGCAGGACATCAACGGCCTCGATGCGGGCACGCTCACCGTCGGCGGCACCTTCGGCCTGGTCCAGGCCGTCAGTGGCCAGCAGGGCGCGACCGCGCTGGGGCCGCGGGTGGTGTTCCAGTCCACCGCGCGCGATGTGGTGGTCCGGGACGGTGCGCAGCTCACCGCCGGGCAGATATTCCTGACCGGTTCCGGCCTGACCGTGGAATCCGGAGCCGTGCTGGACACCACCGGTGGGCGCACCGATGGCATCAGCTCGTCGCTGGGTTACGTGTTCTCGGACACCTTCAACGAGGTCCACGTCAGCGGCGGCGCGATCCTGACCGTCGCCAATGGCTTCATCGATTTCAACGCGCCGTTGCGTGCCCTGGACGGGACGACCAATTCGATCACGGTCGAAGACGGCGCCGCGCTGCGCACGCTGGGTACGATCGGTTTCACCAGCAGCGGCGCGGTCGAGGTCGGCGACGCGGAGCTGGGCGCGCGCTATGTCTCGCTGTTCGTTCCCCAGATCAACATCGGCACCGATGCCTCGTTCGCGGCGGCCGAAGCGGACGGAATCCTCGGCGACGGCGTGCGCTTCAACCAGGCCACGCTGGCCCAGCTGGTACGTCCGACCCGGCCGGGCCTGGTCCCTGTCGAACGCATCAGCCTGACCGTCGGTGAGTCGATCAACCTGTTCGGCGACGTCGACTTCGATCTGCGCAACGCCGCCGAAAGCTCCGACGCGATGCTGGTCCTCAATTCGCCGGCCATCTACGGTTGGGGCGAAGCCGGGGATGTCGGCCGCATCGGTGCCGACACCCTTGTCTGGAACGGGCTGTCGAGCGGCACGGGTGCGCCGACGGACCCGTACTCCAGCCTCGACCCGGGCGCGGTCACGCCAGGCGGAGCGGGCACGGGAGCCGGCCGCCTAGTGCTGGATGCACGCGAGATCGTGTTCGGTTACGACCCGCTCGCACGCACGCAGGACCAGGTCGCGCTCGATCGGCTGGCGCTGGGCTTCTCGTCCGTCGACCTCAACGCCAGCGAGCGCATCACCGCCAACAATCGCGGCACGCTGTCCGTGTACCAGGGCGGCACGGATGCGGCTTCGTACAGCGGCGGCGCGCTAACCCTGATCACGCCGCTGCTGACCGGTGCGGCAGGCTCGTTCATGAAGTACGGCAGCGGCGGCGCGCTCACCGTGTCCGCGCCGGCGGGCAGCGGCGCGGCCAGCACGCAGGCCACCGACGCGCTCGGCGCCGAAGTGCGTCTGGACGGAAAGACGGTTTCCGTGGACACCGGCGTGGCCCTGCCAAGCGGTCGCCTGGTGATCGACGCGGACGAGGGCATCACGCTGGGCGATCGCGCCAACGTGGACCTGTCCGGCCGCGCGCTGACGTTCTTCGACGTAACCAAGTACAGCTGGGGCGGCGACCTGGTGATGGAAACCGCGGACGGCGCCGTCACCCAGAACGCCGGATCGCGCATCGACGTATCGGCGACAGACAACGATGCCGGTTCGATCAAGGCGACGGCCACCGGCGGCGGCGGCGCGGTGGCGCTGGCGGGCACGCTGCTCGGCGGCGCGTCCGCCGGGTTCGACAGCGGCGCGTTCGACGTGCGCGCCACGCGGCTGGACGACTTCGCCGGGCTCAACGCCAAGCTCAACACCGGCGGCTTCTTCAATGCGCGCAGCTTCGTCGTGAAGACCGGCGACCTGACCGTTGGCAGCGAAGTGCGCGCGAACGAGGTGGCCATTTCGGTCGATGGCGGTTCGCTCACCGTCGACGGAACCATCGATGCCAGCGGCGAGGAGGTCGGCACCATCCGCTTGGCCGCACGCGACGACCTCGCGCTCACCGGCAACGCGCTGCTCGACGTGCATGGCACGCGCCTGGCGACCGATGCGTATGGCCAGGCGATCGAAGCCTCGAATCGCGGCGAGATCGAACTGACCTCGCGCGCCGGTACGGTCGATCTGGCGTCCGGCGCGCGCATGGACCTGCGTTCGGCCGACGACGTGAGCCGCGGGCGCATCAACATCAACGCGCCGCGCATCGGCGGCGACGGCGTGGCGGTGAACGCGGCCGGCGGCGTGATCATCGACGGCGCCGCGAGCATCGCGGTCAATGCATTCGCCAGCTACACGCCGGCCGACCGCATCGTCAACGAGGGCTATCTGGATGCGATCCATGCCGACAGCACGGCCTTCATCGATGCCGCCAACGCCAATGCCGCGGTGGATGCGCGATTGGGTGGACTGAAGGCGTACGGCACGTCCTTCCATCTGCGTCCGGGCGTGGAAATCGTCAGCGACGGCGACCTGACCGTGCATGCGGACCTGGACCTGTCGGGCTATCGCTACGGGCCCGACGCGGATGCGTCGATCCGTGGCTCGGGCGAGCCGGGCGTGCTGACGATCCGTGCCGGCGGCGACCTCGACATCAACGGCAGCATCAACGACGGCTTCGCGCCGCCGCCGGCGACGCCGGACGACAAGAACTGGATTGTCCTCACGGAGATCCTCCGCAACGGCCAGCCGGCCGCCGAGCAGATCACGTTCGTGCCGCCCTTCAACCCGGGTTGGGGCGACAACGTCTACGACTTCCCGAACGGTGCAAGCGTGCTGGTGGTGTCGGGTTCGGTGAGCGACTGGTTCGGCGTCTACATGCCTGGCGACGAGATCCCCGGCTTCCTGTACGGCGAGGCCATCATCGAAGCGGGTACCGTGCTGACGGCGGCCAACCCTTCCGATGCCGACATCGCCTTCTCCGGACCGCGTGCGGAACCGGGCCGGTTGTGGGCCGTGGCGCCGATGCTCGATCCGGGCATGCTGTCTTGGTCGATGCGACTGGTCGGCGGCGCCGATACTCAGGCTGCCGACAGCCGCACGCTTGCCGCCGCTTCGGCGCTGGGCGGACGCGGCGACGTGGTGTTGAGCGACGCCCACAAGGCCGGGCCGACGCTCGACCATTCCGCGCTGTCGGTGGTGCGCACCGGCACCGGCTACCTGGACGTGCTGGCCGGTGGCGACTACCGGCAGGAATCGCTGTACGGCGTCTACACCGCCGGCACCCAGGTGGCGGACAGCGGAGCCTGGAACGAATTGCGCGCACTGCGCGAGGACGGCAGCGTGCTGGGCCTGGAAAACGCCGGCTACGAATCGACGCTGGCCATGCAGCGCATGTACTTCACCGAAGGCGGTGGTGATCTGCGGCTGGTGGCCCAGGGTGACGTGCGCGGCTTCACCGAGATCAATCCGCAGCCGGGCTACAGCCGTTCCAGCGATGACATCGGCCGATGGCTGTGGCGCCAGGGTGGCAGCGAGCTGGACCAGTTGACGGCGTGGGGTATCAACTTCGGCCAGTACCGCCACGACCGCGAAGCACAGGCGGTGGAACTGGTCGGCTTCAGCGGCATCGGCACGCTTGGCGGTGGCGACGTCACGGTGGTCGCCGGTGGCGATGCCGGCTCCACGACCAGCGCGTCGAGCGTGTCCGAACCATTCGAGACGACGGCCCTCAACGTGGTGGTCGCCGGAAGCGGCCGGGTCGATGGCGACAATCGACTCATCCAGACCGGCGGCGGCACCTTGACCCTCGATGTGGGGGGACGGATCAACACCGGTGTCGACGAGGAATACCTGTACTCCAGCAGCGGCCGCATCATGAACCTGCGCGGCGACGCGAGCGTCAGGGCCGGCAGCATCGGGCAAACGCGGGAGACGGGTTACGGACTGAGTGCATCCGGCGATCCTCGCGCTGCCGATACGCACGCGCCCCTGACGCGGTTCGGTTACTCCCCGCTGGGCGTGGCGATGGGCGACGGCATGGCGACCATCCGCTCGCGCGGGGACATCAGCGTGCTGACCGGTCAGGACGCCGGGCGCGTGAAGCTGCGCGGTGGCGACACCCTGGCCGGCGACGACGCCGTGACCGGCAGCGGCACGACCTCGTTCTCGCTGTGGACAGATCGCAGCGGCATCGACCTGTTCGCCAGCGGCGGCGACATACGGCAGACACCGCAACCAGCAGCCAACTTCAATTACGATCCCGGCCGCTTCACCGCTGTCGCCGCCAACGGCTCGGTCGTCCTGGACAACCTCGCGCTGGCGCCATCCCAGGCGGGCGACCTGCAATTGTTCGCGCGCTGGAACGTGCTGACGACCGAATCCAACCTCACTTCCGTTGACGATGGCGTTGCCATGTCCAGCGCCTCGCGATCGGCCATGGCGACGCCGCTGAATGCAGCTTGGTTCATCACTGCGCAACCCCTGCTACCGGGCGTCAGTGACTTCCTGGCGACGAATGCGAACTTCCTCCCGGCCCAGTACACCTTTGATGGCGCCAACCTGTTCGCATTCGGCCTGGACACGCCGAGCCATCTGCATGCCGGCAGCAGCAACCCGATCCGGATATACGCGGTAAACGGCGACATCGCCGCCCGGACCGGCGTGAGGCTCCCGGATATCGTCGATGGCGAGACGTTAGACTCCATCGTCGCAGCCAAGCCGGTGGCGATGCGCGCCGGTCGCGACATCCTGGCCAGCGGCCTCATCCTCAACAACGATGCGGACGATGTTTCCGTCGTCCAGGCCGGACGCGACATCCTCAACACCACGTTGGACATCTCCGGCCCCGGACTGCTGGAAGTCACCGCCGGACGCAACATCCATCAGGCACTGGCCAACGGAAGCACGATCACCAGCATCGGCCCGCTCGTCCCCGGCGACACCCGCCCCGGCGCCGACATCCTGCTCAGCGCCGGCATGGGCGCGGGCGGGCCGGACTACGCGGCCTTTGCCGATCTGTATCTGGATCCGGCCAACCGCGCAGATCCGGAGCAGCGCCTGGCCGACCAGCCGGGCAAGGTGGTGAAGACCTACGAGAAGGAACTCGCCGACTGGTTGCAGGAACGCTTCGGCTACCGCGCCGCTGGCGACAGCGACGCACTGGCCTACTTCAGCGCGCTGCCGCAGTCGCAGCAGGGCGTGTTCCTGCGCGAGGTCTACTTCGAGGAACTGCGCCAGGGCGGTCGCGAATACAACGATCCCGACAGCCGTCGCTTCCAGAGCTACCTGCGCGGCCGCAACGCCATCGCGACGTTGTTGCCCGAGAAGGACGCCGATGGCAACGCGATCGTGCGCGACGGGTCGATCTCGTTCCAGGGCGCGGCCGGCGTGCACACCAACTTCGGTGGCGACATCCAGGTGTTCGCGCCCGGTGGCGGCCTGACTCTGGGCGTGAACGGCGTTGCGCCGCCGTCGAGCACCGGCCTGGTGACGCTGGGCGAAGGCGACATCGAGATCTTCACTCAGGGCGACGTGCTGCTGGGCCTGTCGCGCATCATGACCACGCTGGGCGGCGGCATCACCGCCTGGTCGGTGGAAGGCGACATCAACGCCGGCCGCGGATCGAAGACGGCGCTGGTCTACACGCCGCCGCGCGTGGTCTACGACGACCTGGGCAACATCACGCTCTCGCCGAACGTGCCGTCCAGCGGCGCGGGCATCGCGACGCTGGATCCGGTGCCCGGCACCGAGCCGGGCGACGTCGACCTGATCGCACCCTTGGGCACCATCGACGTGGGCGAGGCGGGCATCCGCGTGTCGGGCAACGTCAACTTCGCCGCGCTGCAGGTGGTCAATGCCGCCAACGTGCAGGTGAAGGGCGACGCGACCGGCCTGCCGCCGACCACGGTGGTGAACACCGCCGCGCTCACGTCCGCCAGCGCGGCCGCCAGCAACGCCACGCAGGCGGTGCAGGAGATGACGCGCCAGCAACAGGACGCCGCGCGGCGTGCGCAACCGTCGATCATCAGCGTGCAGGTGCTCGGCTTCGGCACGGAGAGCAGCCGCATCGAGGCGCCGCGCAACGACGGTCCCACGCTGGTGCGACAGGGCGGCTACGACCCGTCCAGCGCGTTCCAGGTGCTGGGCAACGGTGAGCTGAGCGCCGAGCAGCAGGCGCGCCTGACCACGGCCGAACGCCGCAAGCTGCAGGAGCCGGAATGACGGCGCCTGCATCGACGCGCCGTCGTGGCATGCGCCTGCGATGGCTGGCCGGCGCGCTGGCTGCATTCGCGGCCTGGCAGGCGGTGTGCGCACCGCCGGTGCCGCGGCACTGGCTCGACTACGCCGGTGCGGCCAGCCAGCAGTTCCAGGCATGGCTGGGCGATGCCGACGACGAGCGCGTGCAGCGGCTGCACGCGTGGCTGCAGCAGCGCGACACCAACGACCGGCTGATGGGCCAGGCCATTCCGGTGGTGGTGCAGCTGTGGATCGCGCCGGATGGCACGGTGCATCGCCTGCAGTTCGATTCGCTGGGGCAGGCGCAGGCCGACGAAGACCTGCGCGCGCTGCTGCTGCGCCGCCTGCCCGCACCGCCAGCCGACATGCGCCAGCCCCTCGTGCTGCGGCTGTCTCTGGACCCCGCGCGCCCGGACGAGACCGGCCTCACTTTGTGACCGCACGGTCATGAATCCGTTTTGCGGGATCGCACTCCCGCAAGCGTCACAAGGAAAGGGACGACGTTGCACGCAGCCGCGCGCCCGTCGCCAGACACTTCAAGGAACGGGTCCTTCATGTCCGAGTTCGAGAGGATGCGGAACGCCACCGCATCGCCGCGTCGATGTGCATGGCTGGTCGCCCTGGTCGCGGCCGCCACGCCCGCGCTGGCGCTCGCGCAAGACGCGCCGGCTGCGGACGCGCCTGCACCGGCCGATGCCGGCGACGATCGCCGCGTCGACATCAACGAGTACATCGTGCGCGGCAACACGGTGCTGGACGGACGCAGCATCGAACGCGCGGTGACGCCGTTCCTCGGCCCGCAGCGCACGATGAAGGACATCGAGGCCGCGCGCGACGCGCTGCAGGCCGCGTACCAGCAGAAGGGCTACCAGTCGGTCTACGTCGACATTCCGGGTCAGCAGGTGAGCGGCGGCATCGTGTTCCTGCAGGTCAACGAGACCAGGGTCGGCCGGCTGCGCGTGGTCGGCGCGCAGTACAACTCGCCCACGCAACTGCGCGAGCAGGTGCCCGCGCTGCGCGAAGGCGCGGTGCCGGACTTCAACAGCGCGCAGGCGCAGCTCACCGAACTCAATCGCACCGGCAAGCGCCAGGTCGTGCCGCTGGTTCGCGAAGGCATGCGTCCCGGCACGATGGACGTGGACCTGAAGGTCGAGGACCAGTCGCCGTGGCGCTTCAGCGCGGCGGTCAACAACGACCACAGCGCCGACACCGAAGACCTGCGCGCCACGCTCAGCGTCGGCCACGACAACCTGTGGCAGAAGGGCCACAGCGCGTCGCTGACGTTCTTCGGCGCGCCACAGGACCTGGACCAGGCCAGCGTGTGGTCGGCGGCGTACGTCGCGCCGTTCCGCGGCACGCCGTGGAGCCTGGAGGGCAACGCCTACACGTCCGACAGCAACGTGGTCACCACCGGCGACACCAACGTGCTGGGCAAGGGCCACGCGGTGGGGCTGAAGCTCAACTACACCGTGCCCGACACCGGCAACTGGTTCCACATGTTCAGCTTCGGCGTGGACTTCAAGGACACCGAGGAAGCGCTGACGCTGGGCGGCGAGGGCGACACGGTGCCGCTGGAGTACGCGCCGCTGACGTTCTCGTACACCGGGTTCCGCCAGAGCGAGAGCGACCAGTTCAGCCTCAACGCCAGTGCGGTGGCCGGCGTGCGCAACTTCCTCGGCTACGGCAGCGACTGGAGCGACTTCGACCGCAAGCGCTACCAGGCCAGTCCGAGCTTCCTGGTGCTCAAGGCCGACGCCAACCACACCCACACCTTCGACGGTGGCTCGCAGTGGTACGCGCGCCTGGCGGGACAGACCGCGGATTCGCCGCTGGTGTCGGGCGAGCAGTTCGCCGCAGGCGGCATGTACAGCGTGCGCGGTTATCTGTCGGCCGAGGCCATCGGCGACTTCGGCGTGCTCGGCACGCTGGAGTGGCGCACCGCGCCGCTGACGTGGTGGTCGCGGGTGCTGCGCGACTGGCGCTGGTACGCCTTCGTCGATGCCGCGCGCCTGGGCCTGCGCGAACCGCTGCCGGAGCAGGACGACCGCTTCTCGCTGGCGTCGGTCGGCATCGGCAGCAACGTGAAGTTCGGCGAGCACGTGTTCCTGCGCCTGGACTACGCGCTGCCGCTGAAGGAAGGCCCGAACACCGACAACGACGAGCCGAACCTGCACTTCAACCTCGGCGCCAGCTTCTGACTTCCACCCATTCGATCGCCTTCGCGGAGACCCGAAACATGCAACGTTTTCTACTGCTGGCGCTTGTGGTCCTGAGCGCGTTCGCCGGCACGGCGCAGGCCGCATCCTGGTGGCAGCCGGAATGGGCCTACCGCAAGCCGATCACCATCGACGCCGGCCCGCAGGGCGGCAACGTCGGCGGCGAAGTCGGCCGCACGCCGGTGCTGGTGCGCCTGCACACCGGCACCTTCAGCTTCGACGGCGTGAAGGAGGACGGCGCGGACATCCGCTTCGTCGCGGCCGACGACAAGACCGTGCTCAACCACCAGATCGAGCGCTTCGATCCGCTGCTGGGCATGGCGTTGATCTGGGTGGACGTGCCGGCACTGAGCGGCAAGTCGCCGCAGACCACGATGTGGATGTACTACGGCAATCCGAAGGCGCCGGCCTCGGGCAACGGGCAGCTCACGTTCGATCCCGACTACACGCTGGTCTACCACTTCGGCGAAGTCGCCGGCCAGGCCGCGTCGCCGCCGCGCGACACCACGGCATACGGCAACCACGCGCAGGCCACGGTCACGCCGCTCGACGGCACCGTGATCGGCAAGGGCGCGCAGTTCAACGGCACCGCGCTGACGCTGCCGGCGACGCCGTCGCTGGCGGTACAGGCTGGCGGCGCGCAGACGGTATCGCTGTGGGTGCGTCCGGATCGCCTGGCGCCGCAGCAGGTGGTGTACGCGCGCCGCGATGGCGCGGGCGAAGTGCTGCTGGGGCTGGACCAGGGCGTGCCGTTCGTGCAGATCAACGGCCAGCGCACGGCGCCGGCGCAGCCGGTGCAAGCCGGCCAGTGGTCGCATCTGGCGTTCTCCGCCGACGCGCAGAACGTCACGCTGTTCGTCAACGGCCGCGCGGCGGGCACCATCGCCGCCAGCATGCCGGCACTCAACACGCCCGCGTCCGTCGGTGCCGACGCCGATGGCAGCGCGGCCGGCACCACTGCCTTCATCGGTGCGATCGACGAACTGCGCATCTCGCGCCTGGCGCGCCCCGCGCCGGCACTGCTGGCCGACACCGTGTCGCAGGGCGCCGAATCGCGCCTGACCGCGTTCGGCCCGGACGAGCAGCAGGCCGGCAAGAGCCACTTCGCCTTCATCCTCGAAGCGATGCCGGTGGATGCGTGGGTCGTGGTGTCGGTGCTGGGCCTGATGTTCGTCGGCTCGTGGCTGATCATGATCGGCAAGGGCCGCTACTTCGGTCGCGTCGCGCGCGCCAATGCGGCGTTCACCGAGCAGTTCCACAAGGTCTCCGGCCAGCCGCTGTCGACGCTGGCGGACCTCGACCAGCAGCGGCTGATCCCCACCGACATCAAGGAGTCGTCCACGCTGTGGCGGCTGTACCAGGTCGCGGTGGACGAGATGCGCCAGCGCCACACGCGCGACGGCCACGGTTATCTGTCGGCCGCGACGATCGGTGCGATCCGCGCGTCGATGGACGGCGCCGCCGTGCGCGAGAACGAACGCATGTCCAGCCGCATGAACTGGCTGTCGACCACCATCGAAGGTGCGCCCTACGTCGGCCTGTTCGGCACGGTGATCGGCATCATGCTGGTGTTCGCCGTCGCGGCGATGGCCGGTGCGGTGGACATCAACTCCGTCGCGCCCGGCATGGCGGCGGCGCTGCTGTGTACCGCCGCGGGCCTGGGCGTCGCGATCCCCGCACTGTTCGGCTACAACTGGCTGGCCGCGCGTTCCGAAGCGATCAGCGCCGACATGACGGTGTTCGTCGACGAGTTCTCCGCGCGCCTTGCCGAAGAGCACGACAACGTCGCCGAGCCCTTGCTCGCGTCGGTCGCCGCCAACGCCTCCGCGCAGCACGCCTGAGGAGCGGCGACCATGGCCAAGGCCGCATCCTTCGGTAGCAAGAAGCGCACGGGCGGCATCAACATCACGCCGTTCGTCGACGTGCTGCTGGTGGTGCTGGTGATCTTCATCCTCACCAGCAACGCCAGCATTCCCGGCATCCAGGTCAACCTGCCCAAGGCCAGCACCACCGTCGCGCTGGAAAAGCCGCAGACCAAGGCCATCACCATCGACGATGCCGGGCAGGTGTTCCTCGATGCCTATCCGGTGAGCCTGGCGGAACTGGAAGAACGCCTGCGCGCGCAGAAGGCGATGACGCCGGACTTCCCGGTGATCGTGCGCGGCGACGCGCAGGTGCAGTACGCCAAGGTCGTGGAGGTGCTCGACCTGCTGCGCCGCATCGAGCTCAACCAGATCGGCCTGGTCACCGGCAAGGCGCAGGGCTGACCGATGAACCGGCCGCCTTCCGAACCACGCTCGGGATTCCTGCGACGGCATGGCGGCACGGTGGTCGTCATCGCCGTCGTGCTGGCCGCGCTGGGCGCGCTGGTCTGGTACCTGCTGGCCGACACCGCCAGCACGCGCCGCCCGGCCGCGGAGATCCCGATGGTGATGCTGCCGCCGCCACCGCCTCCTCCGCCGCCGCCGGAACCGGAAAAGACGCCGGAGCCGGAAGAGCCCGAGGAAGTGGTGCAGGAGCCGGAACCGATGGAGCCGCTCAAGCCCACCGAAGCGCCGGCGCTCGACACCAGCGACCCGGTGACGATGGACGCCGAAGGGCAGGCCGGCAACGACAGCTTCGGCATCCAGTCCGGCAGCGGCGGCGGCATGTCCGGCGTGGGCGCCGGCGGCGGCAACGCCTCGTACGGCCGCTACCTCGGCTACGTGCTGCAGCAGGCCATCGCACGCGACGAAAAGGCGCGGCGGCTCGCGTTCCGTCTGCAGGTGGACATCTGGCTGAGCCCAGGCGGCGACATCGACCGCGTCGAACTGGTGCGCGGCAGCGGCAACGACGAAGCCGACCAGGCCGTGCTCGCCGCGCTGCGCGCGGTGGGTCGCATCGACGAGCGGCCGCCGGGTTCGCTCACGTTTCCCGCGCGCGTGCTGATCCAGGGACGACGGCCTTCGGGCTGAGCGCCGCAACGACATCGCCGCAACGACCTTCAAACCTGCGAGTACGCCCCATGACCCACCAAGCATTCCACCTTCGACGTCCGTCCGGGCTCCGCCAGGCGCGTCGGCTGGCGCTGGCTTCCGCGCTCGCGCTGCTGCTCGCCGCCGGTGCGGCCGATGCCCAGCAGGCACCGCAGGAAACCACCATGATCAAGCTGATCCGTGGCCTGATGGACAGCGGCGCGCTGAAGCCGGAAGTGGGCGAGGCGCTGCTGGTGCAGGCGCGCGCCGAAGCGCAGGCCGCGGCGACGGCGCCGCGCACCGCGGCGACGCAGTCGGCACAGCCGCAACTGCAGCCCGGCGATGTGCGCGTGCCGTACATCCCCGAGACCGTGCGCGACCAGATCCGCGAAGAGGTCAGCAACGACGTGATGGCGCGCGCGCAGGCCGAAGGCTGGGCGGCGCCGCACGAAGTGCCCGACTGGACCCAGCGCCTGAAGCTCTACGGCGACGTGCGCGTGCGCAACGAGTCGCGCTTCTACTCGGGCGACAACAGCAACATCGAGGTCGACTGGGCCGCCATCAACGAAGGCGACGGCTTCGACGTCAACCCCAACACCAACCTGGAACTGCCGCCGCTGCGCAACACGCGACAGGACCGCAAGAATTCCTGGCGCATCCGCGCGCGCCTGGGCGTGCTGGCCGAGATCTCCGAGCAGGCCACCGCCGGCATCCGCCTGGCCACCGGCAACGACGACAACCCCGTGTCGATGACGCAGACGCTGGGCGGCGGCCTGGAGAAGAAGGACCTGTGGCTGGACCAGGCGTGGCTGTCGTACCGCTTCGGCACGTGGTTCCAGGTCACCGGCGGCCGCTTCGCCAATCCGTACTGGTCCACCGAGACGCTGTTCTCCAATGACCTGTCCTTCGACGGCCTGGCCTTCGACTATCGCCAGCCGTTCGAGGGCGACTGGACGATCTTCGCCACCCTGGGCCTGAGCCCGCTGGAGTACTCGTCCGACAGCTTCCCCAGCCGCAGCCAGGACAAGGAAGAGAGCCACGACAAGTGGCTCAATGGCCTGCAGGTCGGCACGTCGTGGCGCTTTGCCAGCGACAACGAACTGCGCGGCGCCATCGGCTATTACGACTTCCGCAACATCAACGGCGCGTTGTCCGAACCGTGCGAGCTGTACGCCGGTGCCGACGCGTGCAGCACCGACTGGTCGCGCCCGACCTTCATGCAGAAGGGCAACACGCTGATGATGCTGCGCGACATCGCGCCCAACCCGCTCGATCCGGCCAACACCCCGATGCCGCAGTACGTGGGCCTGGCGTCGGAGTTCGAGGTGCTGGACCTCAACCTGCGCTGGGACACGCTGGTCGGCGGCCGCTTCGGCCTGCGCCTGGAGGCCGACTACCTGCGCAACCTGGCCTACGACGAGAACAAGATGTGGACGCGTGCCGAGGGCGGCATCGTCAACAACTTCGGCGATGGCGGCACCACCGACCAGGGCAACTTCGAAAGCGGCGACACCGCGTACCAGCTGCAGGCCACGTTCGGCAACTTCGAACTGAAGAACGCCGGCCAGTGGAACATGCTGATGGGCTACCGCCGCGTGGAGCCCGACGCGCTGCCCGACGCATACAACGACAGCGACTTCCACCTGGGCGGCACCAACGCCAAGGGCTATTTCGTCGAGGGTTCGTATGCGTTCGCGCGCAACACCTTCCTGACCGCGCGCTGGTTCGCCGCCAAGGAAGTGTTCGGGCCGCCGTTGTCCATCGACGTGCTGCAGCTGGAAGTCAACACCGGGTTCTGAGGATGCACGCATGAAGCACAACGATCGCGCTGCGACGGCGACCGCGCCCACGAAGCGCCGCAATAGCTGGTGGATGGCGATATGCATGGTGACCGTGTGCGGCGCGAACCACGCGCAGTCGTCCGGTTCGCAGAACATGGAAGAGCGCCTGCGTGCGCAACTGCGCGCCACCACCACCCAGCTGCAGCAGGCGCAGGCGGAGCTTGCGCAGTTGCGGGCAGGGGCCGTCGCCGCAAGCGGTCCCGCCGGCACGGCGCCTGCGGATGAACTGCAGAAACAGCTGGCCGAAACGAAGGCGCAGCTGGCCATGGAGCGGGCGAGGGCGCAGCGGCTGGAGAGCGCCCACTCCGCGATGCGCCGCGATGCGCAGTCGATCGCCGAACAGTCCTCGCAGTATCGCGACAACAACGCGCAGCTGCTCAAGAACGTCCAGGCCGCCGAAGCCGAACGCAAGCGGCTGGCCGCAGAAACGCAGCAGCAGGGTTCGGCGCTGCAGCTATGCCAGTCGAAGAACGAACAGTTGTACGCATTGGGACAGGAGGTCTTGCATGCATACGAAACCATGGACCTGGGCACGGTGCTGTCCGCGCGCCAGCCGTTCGCCGCGAAGGCGCGGGCGAAGTACGGCGCGCTGGCGCAGCAGTACGGCGACCGGCTCTACGAGGGGCGCTTCGATGCGAAGCCCAGGAGCGCCGCGACGCCGACACCCGATTAGCACCACGGCCGCGGCAGCGTCGGCCGTGCGCATCCACGCCGGCCGCCGCGTCCGAATGGGCGACGTCTCGCGGTCGTGCGCATCACTGCGAGGTGATTCATGAGCGAACCTTTCGTCAACATCCACGATTTCCGCAAGAAGCTGGAGGAATACCTGCTCTACGCGGAACAACCCGTGGTGATCACGCGCCGGCAGATGCCGGTGGGCTACTTCATCCCCGCCAAGGTCTGGTACGGCCGAGGCAGCGCCGAGAAGCTCCGCCAGCTGGTGGCGGTGACGCTGGAAGCGGCCGGCTACAGCGAGCAGGACGTGGACGAATCGATCGAGGAATTCATCCAGGTCAGCGCCGAGAACATCAGGAAACGACTGGAACATGACTGAACTGCCCCTGTTCTACCAGCGACCCGTCCCGCTCTCCACGCAGCGCCACGCCGCGTGGCGCCTGAAGCCGGGCAACCTCGACTTCGCCGCGCAGTGCACCGCGTTGCCCGTGGTGACCGACGAGTTCGCATCGGCATCACGCTCGTACCCGCTGCTGTTCTCCGCGCAGGACGCGATGCCGCTGGTACTGCTCGGGCTGGAGCGGCGCAACCTGTTCGTCGAGGACGGCGAATGGGCGAAGGACCATTACGTGCCCGCCTACGTGCGCCGCTATCCGTTCGTGTTCGTGCGCACGCCGGACCAGGACGGATATGTGCTGGCCATCGACGCCGACTCCGGGCGGGTCGCGGAATCCGGCGACGAGGGTGTCGCGTTGTTCGAGGCCGAACAACCCTCGGCGCTCACCCGCCAGGCGCTGGACTTCTGCAGCCGGTTCACTGGCGAACACTTCGCCACGCAGGCGTTCACGCAGGCGCTCAAAACGCACGGACTGCTCGCATCGCGCGACGCCAGCGTGACCTTGCCCGGCGGACGCCGCGTCAACGTCACCGGCTTCGAGGTGGTGGACGCGGAGAAGTTCGCCGCATTGCCGGAAAACGTGGTCGTGGAGTGGCACTGCAAGGGCTGGCTTGCACTGGTTCACTTCCACATGGCGTCGCTGTCGCGATTCAGCAAACTGCTGTCACGACAGAGCGCGCTGGCGCCGGCAGCCTGACGCATCAAACGCATCGAAGACTTGCGCCCCATGCCGTCATTCCCGCGAAAGCGGGAATCCATCTGGCCGCAGCCAAGGCCGCTTCCGTAGACGCGAAGCCCAAAACTGGATCCCTGTTTTCGCAGGGATGACGACAACGAGAACCTGTCATTGCATCCGTAGCCCGGGTAAGCGAAGCGCACCCGGGATTGCGGCCAATCCAACCCTGGTTCGCTCAGCTTGCCCGGCCATCGTTCCTGCGAACGCCGTCACCTCGCGCAAGCGAGATTCCACTGAAACCAAACCGACTTGCGTCGCGCAACGCACCTGCACGCGCGCTGTATTCAATTCGTTACAGCCGGTTCAAGAAAGCGCATTCAAACCTTCCACGAAAGTGCACAAACGGGGCTCATGTTGGCGTGGCGCCGAAAGGATTTTCGGCGCTTCCTTCGCATCACATGTCATCCAAACCCTCGTGAGGAGATACATCGTGTATAGCAAGCTCATCGTGCGCTCTCTCGCCGCTGCCGCCGTCATGATGACGGCCGGCTCGGCCCTGGCAGCCGACCTGTATGGCGGCGGCGCGACCTTCCCGGCCGTGCCGTACCTCGGCGACGACTACCTCGACACCACCCCGGACGCCCGCCTGTCCACCAGCGCAGGCAACCTGGCCGGTACCAACGGCAACGGTTCCAACGCCACCGAGGCCGGCCTGGGTGCCGGTTCGGTGTTCGCCACCTACTCCGCCAACTCGGGCCACCGCGTTTCGTATTGCCAGACCGGTAGCGGCTTCGGCAAAACCCGGCTGAACACCAACGGCGCCACGGGCGACTGCCGCGACTTCAGCGACTCTTCGCCGCAGGGCCTGAGCGCCGCGTCTGCCACGCCGGACTTCATCGGTACCGATTCGCCGTACAGCACCAGCGACTACACCGCCTTCCGCGCCGGCGCCAACTCCGCCAAGCAGGGCGTCACCCAGATCCCGACCATGATCGGCGCCATCGCGCTGGCGTACGACGGCAACGAAGCCCCGCTGCTCAACCTGTCCACGGAGCAGGTCTGCAAGATCTATTCGGGTCAGATCACGACCTGGAACGCGGTGGCGGGCAGCACGCTGCTGGGCCCGATCAAGATCGTCTACCGCAGCGACAACAGCGGCACCTCGTTCGCCTTCACCAGCTACCTGGCCAGCAAGTGCAATGGCAATTACGGCGTCGCGGCTGGCTTCTTCTCGCCGAACCAGAGCTTCGCCACCGCCGCCGCCAACGCGTTGGCCCTCTATGCCAGCACGGCGGCTGTGAGCGGCAACAACAACGTGGTCAGCAACGCCGGCGCCGCCGGCAGCCTAGGCCTGGGCTACGCCGACTTCGGCGAGGTGGCCAACCAGGGCGCCAACTTCGCGCGGGTCAACGGCTACAACCCGCAGAACTTCGGAGACATCGACGGCAACGGCACCGACAGCATCGCGCTGGCCACCGGCGACCTGTTGCGCGGTTACGTCCTGAACGGCGCGACCGAGGCGGCCATTTCGACTCTCGGCTTCTCGCCGGCGATCCCGACGGCCATCCAGAACTGCATGTTCGTCGTGAAGCCGTCGATGACGATCTCCGATCGCTATCCGATCGCCGCGGTGACCTACCTCAATGCGTATGCCCGCAGCAACGCCCAGCCGGCTGCCCTGAAGGGCCTGTTCCAGGCGTTCCTGGCTCATCCGCAGCTGCCGGTCGGCTTTGCCTACATGGATGGCAACGCTACGCACGCGTCGTGGATCAACGTCGCTGTCAACGGCCCGGCCACCGTCAACTGCCTGCAGTAACCGCACTGACGAATCGGCCGGGTCACAGGCCGTTCGGGAAGTAAAAAAAATCCCCCGGCCTACGCCGGGGGATTCTTTCGTGCAGCCTTACTCGCCGCAGAAGCAGGTGGCGTTGGCCGCCGTCTTGCCCGCGCTGAGGCCGGCGACGTAGAGCGAGCATTCGTTCTCGACCACGTCGCCCTGGCCGGCCACCGGACTGGCTTCGTCCTGGCACACGCCGACGCCGACGCCATGCTTGTTTGCAAGCGTCGTGTCGCAACTGGCGACGGCGATGTCGCGATTGGCGGTGCGGCCGGTAGCCGCGGCCGCCACGATGGCGCCCGGCTGGCCGATGCCGGCACCGAACACTTCCACCTTCCTGCTGCCGGTCGGGCAGGCATGGACCGCCGAGCAGAACGCGTCGTCGGCTTCGCCCTGCACCGTGGCGAACAGTTGCACGACACCCGGGATGGGCTGCACGGTCTTGCAGGTACCTGCCTGCGCCTGGCCGGACACGAAGGCGGATGAGACGAGCAGGGCGAAGACCGCGACGGTCTTGATCGTATTGCTGGACATGACGTTCTCTCCTGGTTGGGTTGCGCGCAGCTGCGCGTCGGAAGGGGAGTGCCGGCATGCCGCGATGCATCGATGACTCACCGGGATCGCGCAGCGGACGGTTCGAGGCTTTCTTCTCGCGGTGCCGGCAAGCACGGCATTCCCCGACTGTGTTTTCTAGTCGCGCAGCGTGTCCGGACCGAGAACCGGGTGTAACGCTTCGGTCATTGGTGGGCGACGGTGGAGTGGAGTGCCCGCCGCCTCCGGTGTGAACTTCTTCAGGGCATAGGAGCGAGCTTGCTCGCGACCCCGCGCCTTGCGCACGGCTCAAACGCCCCGGTCGCCAGCAAGCTGGCTCCTACGAGCCCGCTGCGAGCGGGGGCGACGCAGGCCATGCGTCGCGTGCATGCGATCGCTGCGCATTTCCGAGTGACGCGGGGCCTTCGTCGATTACCGCAGGACAGGTATCGCACTGCGCCCGGTGTGCGTGCAGATGCGCGGGCCACCAAGCGCGATCGTCTGCGTCAGTTGCCATGCATCGTTGACGGCCTGGCCTTCGGTGGGTTTCGCGCATGCACCCGGGTAGGTGCGAGCGGGCACACAAGCGGGTTCGCACGGGCACCGTTGTGGGTTCGCGAGGGCACCCGGATGGGTTCGGACGGGCACCGTGATGGGCTCGCGCAGGCGCCCGGATGGGTTCGAACAGGCACGGGGATGGGGTCGCGCAGGCACCCGGGTGGGTTCGAGCAGGCACCCGGGTGGGTTCGAGCAGGCACCATGATGGGTTCGCGAGGGCACCGAGGTGGGTTCGAACAGGCACCCGGATGGGTTCGCGAAGGCAGTCAGACGGGTTCGCGCAGGCGCGCGAGTGCCCTCGCGTGGGCACACACGTGCCCGTGCGAAGCCCCGGCGGCATCAGACCGCCTGTGGCTCATTCCCTCGCCAGTTCCAGCGCCTTGTCCAGCGCCTGGTCGGCAGGTACTTCGATGTCCGGGACGATGCCGGTGCCTTCCCAGTCCTTGCCGGTGTCGGGGTCGTAGGTGCGGCCGACCGGGATGAAGGCCACCAGCCCATCGCCGATGGGCTCGATGGCGCCGAAGTGGTTGGCGCCTGCGGTGCGTTCGCCGATCAGCGTGCCGCGATGCGTGCGCTGCAACGCCAGCGCGAAATGCTCGCCGGCCGAGCGCGTGCGCCTGGAGGTCAGGTAGAACACCTTCGCCTTGGCCAGCGCTGCGCCGGCCGCATCCGGCACGGCCACGTGCTGGCGCACCTGCAGGTGGTCGGGGCCGGGCGCGTCACGCAGCGTGTTGCCGCCGGTGGCCGGGCCACCGCGCGGGCCACCCTTGGGGACGGCCATTTCCACCAGCACCGTCTCGCGATCGAACAGTGCTGGGAACAGTGCGTCCATCTCGGCCAGGCCGCCGCCGCGCGACAACGTGCGCGTGTCGACGATGATCGCCTTCGCGTCCGCGTAGTCTCGGATGAACTGTTTGATTTTCGCCTGCGACGCCGGCTCGCCGGCGAACTGGTTGAAGCGGATGTAGGCGACGCCGTCCGCGATCCAGCGGGTCTCGGCCACGCTGGGCAGGTCGAGCGGCGCGAACGCCGAATTCCGCGCGGCACCGTTGAGCGGTGCAGCATTCGCCGGCGCGCCGGGCACGCGTGGCCCGGGCCCTGCCGGCGAAGCACCGGGTGACGGATCGACGTCGACGCGCAGATGGCCGTCGGGCGCGACGGCCTGCAGATCCCTGGTCAGGCGCTGCGCCATCGCCTTCGCATCCTCTGCGTCGTCGTACCTGCCCGCTGCCAGGTTCGCGCGCAGCATCTGCGCATAGCGTTGGCCGACGTCCGGATAGACGAACCGCGTTGACAGCTTGTCGGCCAGCGTTTCGATCGCCCGCGCGTACGGGCCTGAACCCTGCACTGCCTCCGCCAGCGGTGCGGTCATGGCGAGCGCGGCGAGGCCGAACACGGCGAGCCATCGGGGCAGGAAGCGGAGCGAATCGGGCACGGATTGCCGAGGCATGATGGGTCGCCCTTGGTAATGGATGGGTGTCGATACAGATGCCGGTTCCAGGTGGAGCGTCGCAGTCGCTGGAGTGGCCGCGGCCGAAACCCGATTGGCTACGATTCCGCAGGTCCGCTAACCTCGGCGCAATCCGGGGGCGATCGGTGCCGACATGCGTGGTTTGTACTCCATCGCGATAGTGGCGCTGCTCGCTCTGGGGGTGACGTCTCCCGCGCTTGCCACCAGCTCGCTTTCGTTCGAAGGCGAGGGCTATTGGATCGACATGGAGATCGGACACGACGTCGCGCCGGTCGTCTCCACAGTCCGGTTTCATCGGCCAGGCGACCGGACGTGGGTCACGGTCGTTCGCAGGGACCTCACGGTGGAAACCTTCGATACCCAGCGCAGGATCCTGGTGATGCATTACCGCGGCTCGCAAGGACCAGACGCCGTCGATCCGTTCACGCTGTCGGTCCACGGGGAGCAGGCAATCCTGGGGACAAGTGGCAGGAAGATCGCTTCCAGGTTCAACTGGGAAATGTGAGCCGGCTGCCGCTCCACATCCACGTTGAACTGCGCGGCTGATGCAACCAGGGCGTTGAAAACGGCACGGAACGAAGAACGGAGGGGGGCTGGCAATGAGTACGACGAGCAAGGCCGTCGCCATGGTCCTGATCGCACTGGTCTTCGCAGCCGCCCTGCCGGGAATCGCTTACGTTGCAGGCCTGATCCTGGTGAGGGGGCGTCCGGCTCCGGTCGAAGCAGCCGTACTGGATCCGGCCGCACGGGCGCACGCCATTCGCGCATGCCGCGAGGCCGCGCCGCTGCGGATGCGGCCGCTAAACCCGTGGCATGTCAGCACACGCTTCCTCTCCGACGACCCGCTCGGTTGGGAGCCGGGCGAATACGCCGCCTCGCGTATCGCAATGAAGCACAACATCGAACAACTCGCGGGCGGACACTTCCGCTGGCACGTATCGAACACCGCGCTGACCATCTGGATAACCCGCCACTGGTCGGCCGAACAGCTCTATGCAACCGCGCTGCATCACGGGGTGTGCGGGCGGCCAAGGGCCGGCGCGGCTGCAAGTCTCGGGGCAGACGCGTACACAATCCTCAGGCAGGCAGGGACATGCTGATCGAGAAAGCCAGGATCCCGAAAGGATCGAGTTTCGTCCTCCGCTCCAGCGCCATGGAGGAGGCCCTGCGTGCCGGTGCGATCGTTACCGAGGTCCACCTGCACCATGTCGGTCCCGGCATCTTCTTCGACGCGTGGTTCTGGCCGCCTCGTCCAAACGTGCCACGCGAGCGCTTCTTTGTTCGCGCCGGATGCGTACCCTCGCATCAGGCACGACAAGCACGCGAGTACGTCGAGTCATGCGTGTTGCCCGATTTCATTCTCTGGGCCAGCCAGATCCTCGCGCTTCCGCCCAATTCACCCGTGCGGCGTGGCGACCAGACGTTCTTTCGCGGGTTCCCGGTTGATGAGGCCGCGCCGGGCTCTTAAACACAGCCAAAGTTACGAACGACTCGGGCCAGGACGCCACTCCGACGCGATAGTCCAGTTGAGGAGCGCGACAGACCCTGGAGCGACCGACAAGAACACCGATTTCAACCTCGGTGTCGCAGTCATTAACTGCGGTTCGCACGCCGCATAGTGGCTCGGCCCAACCAGCGTGGTCGATGTCCGCGCCTGGCCGCTGGCGGCGTTAGTGCGGGCTAGCCCACGCACGGGGTATCAATGTCCGCTTCCGTCTCAAAAGCGGACATCATCCCCGATCCGAATCGATCGTTATTTGGCGCGCAAGGAGATCGTGAGCACGGTTTCCCCTGCCATGTGGCCTGCGCTATCGAGACGCGCGCTGGATGTCCAGGGCCGGCCTTCATCGTCCCGGAAGGTCCAGTGTGCTGCGTCCAACCTTAGATTAGGCTCGCCCCAGTTCCCGTAGCTCGACAGCAGCGATGCGATCTGCTTCAAGGTGCTCGTGCGCAGCTGCTCAGTGCCAAGCAGAAAAGAGATGGTCCAGTGATCGGCATCGCCCGAGCTCTCGATGATCTTGTGCACTTTTGCGAATGCGCCGAGTTTCTGGTCCAGGAACATCGGTAGATGGCGGAGCGCCTCGGTGCCCGGCCGATAGCCCGCGTCGGGACGCCAATCGTATTCGAGCATCTGGGCAACGTACCGCGCCTTGGCGTCGCCCTCGAGTCGCGCCACGACATGCAGCGCGCCATCGATTCCCGCCGAGAAGCCGCCGGTGGTGATGATGCGGCCAGTGTCCACCACACGCTGGTCCCGCACCACGTGAACGGCCGGGGAATGGTGCTTCAACGCAGCGACGTTGCCGCGCGTGGTCGTGGCCGGAAGGCCATCGAGAAGCCCGGCATGCGTGAGCACAAATGCCCCGTTGCAAACCGACATCACGTGCTGCGAACGTGCCGCTTCCTGCTCGATCCAGCTTAGGGTCGCCGAATCCATCATGGTGTCATCCACGTCTCCACCCGGTACGACGAGCACGTCGGCGTGTGGCGCGTTGGCGAACGTGTATCGCGGCACCACCGTCAGGCCTGCCGACGCCTGCACGGGCGCTGCGGCTGCCGCAACGGTAAAGGTTTCGTAGCCCGCGACATGAAATACCTGGGCGGGACCCGTGAAATCGATGTTCTCGACCTTGTCGAATACGAGGATCGCGACTTTGCGGGTCGCGATTTCTGATGCGGCGGTGGCCTGTGGATTCGCAAGCATCGCGGCGAGTAGCCCGGCGATTAAGAGCCGGCTGAAAGGTACCTTCATGGACACGCTCCTGTTTTTGGATTGGGTGGCCGATTGCGGCGGACAGGCGCGCCCAAGGACGCGCCGACGGCGCACGTGATGTGCTTGGGTAAAGGGGGGCGACGGTGAAGCCGCGCTCGGTGAATCAGCCCGCTTCGATGGTCCGGTGACTGGAGAAGCGATCGCGGTACGCCTTCGGGCCCACGCCGAACTGGCGCTGGAATGCACGGCGCATGGCCTGCTCATCCTGGTAGCCGGCCTGATCGGCAACGGCCTTGAGCGGGAGTTCACTGACTTCGAGCTGGCGGCAGGCAGCTTCCAGGCGGATCGACTCGACCATCTTCGCCGGCGTGATGCCCATTCGAGCGGTATAGGTTCGCGCGAAAGTCCGTGAACTCATGTGCATCCGCTCCGCCAGCCGGTCGACGGTGAGGTCGAGGCGCAGATTGGAGGCGATCCATGCGTGCAAGTCGCCGAAGCGCTCCGGGTCCTTCAGCTGGGCCGACAGTGGTTTGCTGAATTGCGATTGGCCGCCGGAGCGTTTGATGAACATGACCAGGCGACGGGCCGTTTCGATCGCCACTTGATGTCCGAAATCGTCTTCGATGAGCGCGAGCGTCATGTCGATGCCAGCGGTGACGCCTGCGGATGTCCACAACGACCCATCGCGAACGAAAATCCTGTCGGCGTCGACGTCGATGTCAGGATGACTCTCGCGCAAGCGCGATGCCCACTCCCAATGCGTGGCCACCCTCTTGCCTTGGAGCTGCCCAGCTTCCGCCAGCAGGAAGGCGCCCGTGCAGACCGAGCACAGCCGTCGAACTTCCAAGGCGCGCCGGGCCACCCAGTCGATCAACCTCCGGGGTGCGCTGTAGGTTTCGCCCTTGCAACCGCCGGGCACTATCAACGTGTCGATTGCGCACCCGTCCAGCGAGTCGACTGCAACGGTGGCGATCGCGAGGCCAGAGCTCGTGGTGACCAGTCCGCCATCAGCGGATGCCACGATGGTCTCATACTGCTTGTTCGTGGCCGCGTCTGCAAGCCTGCTTGCGGTGGCCAACGCCTGCAGCGGCCCGCACAGGTCGAGCACGTTCATGTGCTCATAGGCGAGCAGCACGACCCGGCACGAAGTTGCGGAATCCAACGGATTCGCATCGGTGCGGACAATGGCCATGGTTATCGTGCGCTCCCGCGTGCGACCGGCGACCAATGCACGTCCGAACGGACGTTCGGGAGGCGGGAGTGCATCCTGCCGCGGGTCACCATAGCTGAAGATCGCTTCTGCACGAGGGTACGCATATGACTCATTGCCTGTCCTGGGACCGGCGGCTGCCGTTGATCCCATAGTGGCCCCGAAGATCTTGGCGGAACGGACAGCGAACTGTCATTTTCTGCCAAGCAGGCACCCGGCACAATTGGTGACCCTTTCGTCACCCGCTACCTCAGTCGCTTTTATGGGGGCGGTGATCACCCTCGCGATCTCCGCTCGCCGCGACGCAACTGCTCGCGCCCTCCGCGAAGGCGCTCTCCTCAGGTGTTGATCGCTTCACTCGATGTCCGCTCCCGACCGATGCGGACGTTCGGCCTGGCGTCCCGATATCCACGCCCCATCGCTGGCAACGTGATGCACTGAAAAACGTGAGCGCCTGAAGTGGAGGTGGAAGTTCCAACGCTCCCCGACGAACATACGTATCGACGACGTTCGGGTATGCGTCAGAGGCTGCGTCAACGCGATGCGGGCGCAAAAAAACGCCCCGGAAACCCGGGGCGTCAGTTCCTGCAAACGTCCGGGATCAGGTTCCGGTGAGCAGGGTGAGGTTGTAGTTCTGCAGGATCGGCAGCAGCGGCTGGTAGAAGCTGCGGGTGCGGTTGTTGGGCTGCTTGCCCTTGCACGTGCCGCTGCCGCCCGACAGCACGCCCTGCGCCTGGCCGGCGCCGGTGATGAACGAGCCGCCCGAGTCGCCGCCTTCGGAGCAGGCGGTGGTGCGGGTCAGGTTGAGGATCGTTTCACCGCTGCTGTAGTTGACGGTCTGGTTCTTGGCTTCGATGGTGCCGCAACGCCAGCCGGTGGTACGGCCGGAGCGGCACACCGCGGCGCCGACGGCGGCTTCGGTGCTGCCGCGTACCGTGGCGTCGCCGCTGCCATAGCCGTACACGCTGGGCGAGAGCGTATGGCCTGCGTCCACTTTCACCCACGCGTAGTCGTTGCCGGTCTGCCCCGGTGACGGGAAGCTCGACGCGACGAACGAACCGATCTTCGGTCCCAGCGTCCACTGCGAGGGTTCGTAATAGGTGATCTCGCCGGCGTCGCCGCAGTGGCCGGCGGTGACGTAGCCGCCCTGCGTGACCGGGAAGCCGACCGAGCACGCGTAGAGATAACCGTCGCCAGGATTGCGCAGGTAACCCAGGCCGCCCTTCAGGTCGACGCGCAGGCTCGGCTGTTCTTCGGACGTTTCCAGACGCACGGTCTGCGCATCGGCGCCGCTGGCGGCGATGAAGTCGATGCCCGCCTGCTCGCGGCCCTTGCCGACGCTGACGACCAGCGTGTTGCTGGGCAGGTCCACGTACCAGCCGTACACGCCATCGGGCGCACCGGAACGCGCAAGCGCGGCATCGAGCTGGCCCTTCGATGCGTCGAGCTGCGCGAGGCTATGGCGCGCATTGCGGATCTCGATATCGGCCGCTCCCTTCTGCGAACGCAGCGAGGTGGTCGCCACGACGACCTGGAACTTGCCGTTCGCCTTGCGCTCGATCCAGGTACCGGCGAAGTTGCGCCCTTGCGCCTTGGCGAGCTGCTTCTCCTGCAGGTTCGCGAGGCGTTCTATCTTCAGGTACTGCGCCAGCTGGGCCGAATCCAGGCCCAGATCGCGTTGCATTGCCGCGCGCACGGCCGCGGGCAGGTTGTCGGGCGTCGCTGCGGACGCCGACATGGCGGCGATGAGCGGAAGAGGCGAAAGGACATAGAAGCCGCGTTTGACCCACGAAGCAAACTTGCGCATCTGCATTTACCCCAAATGGTTGAAGGTTGGTCGCAGGACCTGTGCTGGGTCGCGGTGGCTTGCGCCGCAACGAGCGAAGCTGGCCCGGCCGGCCGATGCTGCTTTCGCATTTGCAAGGACGATGTGAAAACGCCCCACATTCAGGACAATCCGCGGCTGCGCCGCGCGCGGGATGTGACCGGAGCCCGCTTTCACAGGCGAATGGTGTGTCGGAATGAGGTTAAGCGCGCGACTGAATGCGCGTCGCCATGTCGGCCGCGTGACTGGAGCTATGACGAAAGCGCCTGCAGTGATGCGCATGTTGATGCGATTGACCGATCGCGCAAGATTCGGTCCCGACAGCTTCATGTCTCGTGGGTTTCAAGCGATTCGCCGCCCCAAGCGACCGACTTCGCACAACTCGCGTCATCGATCCGAAACATGGCTGTCGCGTCGCGTCAGGTTCGACCATCGTCGATACGCGGTGCAGCAAAAATGAAATGAACGGCTCCTACCATGCCGGCCGCCACCCATGGGTGGCGTTTCTTTTTTCTGCCGGCAGGAATCGATGAACCGTCATCACGCGCGCAACAGGAACCGACTCGCCCTGGCCATCTCTTCGTTCGTGGCGCTGGCCGCGTCCGGACCGGGCATGGCGAACGACGCCGACATCAACACGCTGGAGTCCGTGCAGGCGGTGGCCGATTACGGTTATCAGCCGGTCGACGTGAAGCAGGCTGCGCCCACCATCGTCGACTCGGTCACCTATGACGACATCGAGGCGCCGACCGGCGACAACTCCATCGCGTCGATGCTGATCCAGGTGCCTGGCGTCAGCTACGAAGGCGACGGTGACGAGCCACGCTACGTCACCGTGCGCGGCGTCTCGTCCGACCTCAACGTCACCACCATCGACGGCATCACGCTGGCCACCACCGGCGAGAACGGCGCCGGCACGCGGCGCGTTAACCTGCAGCTGGTGCCCAGCGACATTTCCGAGCGCGTGGACGTGTACAAGGCGTTCACCGCCGAACAGGATGCCGCGGCCATCGGTGGCGCCATCGACATCGTGACGCGCTCGGCGTTCAACAGCGCCAATCCGTACTTCATGGTGGACGGTTACGGCATCTATTCCACGTTCGAAGGACCCGAAGGCGAGAACGCAGGTGGCGCCGGCAAGTCGCACTGGGGCAAGGGCCTGAAGACCGCGTTCGCGCAGCGCTTCGGCAGCGAAGACCAGTTCGGCATCGTGTTCACCGCGCGCTACCAGGACCGCGTACGCAACTCCAACAAGAACTGGACCGACGCGCGCACCTACTTCAACACCGAAGGTCGTCCGATCGCCTACCCGGACCCGGCGCTGGGCTGGGACGGCCGCAACTCCCTCACCAAGTTCGCCTATGGCGACTACAGCAACACGATCACCAACAAGGGCGCGTCGCTCAAGTTCGAATGGCGTCCGCGCGACGACATCCGCTCGTCGATCATGGGCTACTCGTACAACCGCCGCGAGTCGTCGACGATGAACTCCACCGACCTCATCGGCAGTCCCAACGAGGTCACCGAGCGCACGCAGGACACCGGCCGCGTCGGCGTGGACTACATCCAGTCGACGCTGCGCTACAACCAGTGGGACCGCACTGCCAGCGGCCTGATCTCCGCGCTCGACTGGCGCATCGACGAGCTGTCAGAGCTGTCCTTCCGTGCCGGTTACACGCGGGAAACCTACGCCGACCTCGAACCCTACGCGCAGGTGCGAACCACGCCGGACAACCAGTACTACACGTACTGGATGGACCAGTTGCCGCAGATGACGTCCTACATCGGCGACACGCTGTCCAATCCGTACATGCTGCGCACCGCGCGACTCACCGACAACCACGCCGAAGAGAACGTGCTGGACCTGCGCGTGGACTACGGTTTCAACGCAGGTCCCGGCGCGATGGGCTTCGGCTTCAGGACAGGCGTGGAATGGCGCCGCCTGCGGCTGGGCAAGGACGTCCACAGCCTGCGCTACGTCGCAACCGGCGACATCAGTGACTACATGTACAACCCGGGTTATTCGCACCACGGGAGCAACGGGCTGGTGGTGCCGTGGCTGAACTACGACCGCTTCTGGCCGGCGGTGCCTGGCATGCTGCGCGTGGACCAGGCCGCGACACGCCAGGCCAGCGCGATCAGCGACTACCGCTACGAAGAGGACGTCGCCAACGCCTACCTCTCGCTGCGCTACGCCACCGATGCCACGCAGTACATGGTCGGCCTGCGCTACGACGACACTTCGTTCGAGGGCCGCACGCCGCTGACCGTGGATGGCGTGCTGACCAGCCAGTTCGCGCGGCCGAGTGGCGACTACCGCAGCTGGCTGCCGTCGTTCAACGTGGTCCATGACCTCAACGAGCACTGGAAGCTGCGTGGCGCGTTCAGCCGCACCATCGGCCGCCCGACGCCGGGCGACATCGCGCAGGCGGAGAATGAGACCTGCGGCGAGGACACCAGCGGCTGCACGATCACGCGCGGCAATCCCGACCTCAAGCCGCGCCGCGCGAAGAACTACGACGTTGCGCTGGAGCGCTACTTCGACGGCGGCAACGCGCTGGTCGCGCTGACGGCGTTCCGCAAGGAGATCGCCGACGACATCTTCACGCTCACCACCGACGTGGAACGCGACGGCGTGGTGGACCGCATCCGCCAGCCGATGAACGCCGACGAGTCGATGGTGCAGGGCCTGGAGCTGTCGCTGGTCAACCGGAGTTTCTCGTTCCACGAGAACCTGGGCGCCGCGCTCAACGTCAGCCGTCTGAACGGCGAGATGAACTATGTCGCCGACGCGGGCCGCCGCACCATCGACCGCGTGCAGTACCAGCCCGACTGGATGGCCAACCTGACGCTCACCTACGCCATCCCGGCCATCCGCGGCACGGCGCGCCTGTCGGCCAATTACCAGGACGACTACCTGGCGTCGATCGGTTCCAACGCCTGGAACGACAAGTTCTTCCGCCACAAGACCACGGTGGACCTGTCGTTCTGGCACCAGGTCGGCGACCGCTGGACGTTCAAGTACGAGCTGGACAACGTGCTGGACTCCAAGCCGCAATGGTTCTACGGGCGCGACGTGTACGGCACGCTCTCGCAGGAAGACGAGTACGGCCAGGGCGCCTACTTCCACGTGATCTACGCGCTGGACTGAGCCGCGCCACGCAGCGCGGACATCGCCACTCCTTCATCACCGCGCCGCCAAGGCAGCGCCCGAACGCACGGTTGGACCATGATCGACTCACGACGTCGCCGCCTGATGCAGGCCCTCGGTGCCGGCACCGCCGGCGTGCTGTTCGCGCCCGGCCTGCTCGCAGCCACGCCGCTCCCACGCAATGTGCTCGAGAAGCCGACGTTCGAATGCGACCCGTTCACGCTCGGTGTCGCGTCGGGCGAACCGGCGGCGGACGGCTTCGTGATCTGGACGCGACTGGCGCCGCAACCGCTGGAGCAGGGCGGCGGCATGACGATGCGGCCGATGCCGGTGAAGTGGGAGATCGCGCAGGACGACGCTTTCCGCCGCATCGTGCGCAGCGGTACCACGCTGGCGCATCCGGAGCTCGCGCACTCGGTACACGTGGAGGTCGAGGACCTCGCGCCGGGCCGACCCTACTGGTACCGCTTCATCGTCGGCGATGCGACCAGCCCGACCGGCCGCAGCGCGACGCTGCCTGCGGCGGATGCGCGCGTGGATCGCGTGCGGTTCGCCGTCGCCGGCTGCCAGCACTACGAGGAAGGGCACTACACCGCGTGGCGCCGCATCGCGGAGGAGCCGCTGGACTTCGTGTTCCATTACGGCGACTACATCTACGAAGGGCCCGACAACGGTCCGGGCGAGCGGCGCATGAACGGACGTCCGTTCACGCCGCTGCGCCGCCACGTCGGCGGCGAGATCTATTCGCTCGACGATTACCGCCGGCGCCACGCGCTGTACCGCAGCGACCGGGACCTGCAGGCGGCTCACGCGGCCGCACCGTGGTTCGTGAGCTTCGACGACCACGAGATCGACAACAACTGGGCCGGGGAGATCGACCAGGACGGTACGCCGCGGGAGCTGTTCCTGCTGCGCCGCGCGGTCGGCATGCAGGCGTTCTACGAGCACATGCCGCTGCGTCGCGCATCGCTGCCGGTCAACGGCCGCATGCGCATGCACCGTCGCGCCGCATGGGGCGACCTGCTGCAGACGCATTTCCTCGACACGCGCCAGTACCGCAGCGACCAGGCCAACGGCGACCGCGATGCATTGCAGGACGAGGTCGTGCGCGCGCCGGAGCGCAGCATGCTGGGGCAGGAGCAGGAACAGTGGCTCTACGACGGTCTGCGTCCCGACCAGCGCCGCTGGCACGTGATCGCGCAGCAGGTCGGACTGGCGAACCTCGCGATGCAGCCGCGCGGACCGGGCAGCGAAGTCACGTATTCGATGGACCAGTGGTCGGGTTATCTGGCCAACCGGCGCCGCCTGCTGGGCCACATCGAGCAGGCCGGCATGACCAACGTGGTCACCGTCAGCGGCGACGCACATCGTCATTTCGCCAGCGACCTGCTGCCCGACGAAGGCGCGCCGCGCGTGATCTCCACGGAGTTCCTCGCCACGTCGATCACGTCCGGCTCGGATGGCACGGGCGAGGAGGACGACTTCAACCGCACCACCCGCAGCCTCAATCCGCACCTCAAGGCGATGACCGACAAGCGCGGCTACGTGCTCTGCGACGTGAACCGCGACGTCTGGTACGGCGAGTTGAAGGTGCTGGACCGGGTGATGGTGCCCGACGAGCCGGTGAAGCTGCATGCCCGCTTCGCCGTCGAACGCGGCCGGCCGGGATTGCAGCAGGCCTGAGCTTCACGACGGGTCGCTGGGGAGGGGGCAGAAGCATGAGGCGCAACGATTCGAGTCCTCCCCCTGCTTGCAGGGGGAGGTTGGGAGGGGGGCGTGAAACGCGTCAATGCCGAACTCGCCGCGCTGCGGCTCGAACCCCTCCCCAACCCTCCCCTGCGCGCAGGGGAGGGAGCAGAGGCAGAGCACAAGGCGCCAACGATTCGACTCCTCCCCCTGCTTGCAGGGGGAGGTTGGAGGGGGGCGTGAGGCCGTCATCGCCGAACTCGCCGCGTTGCGGCTCACCCCTCCCCAACCCTCCCCTGCGCGCAGGGGAGGGAGCAGAAGCACCAGGCGCTAGCGGTTCGACTCCTCCCCCCTGCTTGCAGGGGGAGGTTGGGAGGGGGTTGTGAGGCGCGCGAGCGCCGACTTCCGCGTTGCGGCTCTAACCCGTCGGGGCCGTCATCGGCGCGATGCTAACGTCGACTCGAAACGGAGCGGACATCAGGCGCGCGATGTTGGCCAGGCTTCGCAGCTGGGCGAGGGAACTGAAGCAGTCCACCCTGGTGGTGTACTTCGCTGCGCGCGACGTACGCACGCCTTGGTGGGTGCGTGTCCTCGCGCTGCTGGTTGCGGCCTACGCGCTGAGCCCGATCGACCTGATCCCGGATTTCATTCCGGTGCTGGGCTACGTCGACGACCTGCTGATCGTCCCGCTGGGCGTGCTGCTGGTGCTGAAGCTGATTCCGCCCGAGGTCAGGCGTGCCGCGAAGGAACAGGCGCTCGCCGTCGTGGACAAGCCGACGAGTCGCGCCATGGCGGCCGTCATCGTGGCGACTTGGGTAGCGGTGGCCGGCGTGCTCGGGCTGTGGGTCTGGCGACTGCTTCGCAACTGACGATCCGCGCGGCGTTTGCCGCATTGCGATCCGTGCGGCAGCGCCGATCACTCCGGGACTACGGGCCGTGACGGAACCTGCAGGTCCCTGTTACGAACCTCGCCATCGATGCCCGTCCTGCTCACTCCCGACCGCCGCTACATCGTCGTGCGCGGCCGGTTGTGGCGCGCGGCCAATCCGGCGCTCACGAGTGACGAGCGCGAGGCGCTCACCCGGCGGCTGATGCATGCGCGGCGCGAGGTGGCGGCATCGAAGCGGACGGCGGATGCCCAGCGGCTGGCACGGGCACGCGCGGAAGTCGATGTCGCGAAGGTCGCGCTGGGCGAGCGCGGACCGGTGTGGTGGACCGACGGTGCGCCGGATCTCAACCGCAAGCTGGCGAAGAACACGTCCTACGCGGCGTGGTACGGGACGGCGAAGCACGCCGGCGGGGACGACGACGGCAGATAGGCCACGCAGGTGGAGCCGACCCTCCTCGGACAGATCGCCAAAAGAAAAGCCCGGCCGGAGCCGGGCTTTTCGGGTATTGCGTGGGTCAGTCGCTTAGAGCGGCTGGACCTGGTCGGCCTGCAGGCCCTTCTGGCCCTGGGCAACGACGAAGGAGACCTTCTGGCCTTCCTGCAGGCTCTTGAAGCCCGAGGACTGGATCGAGCGGAAGTGCACGAACACGTCCTCGCCGCTCTCACGGCTGATGAAGCCAAAGCCCTTGGCGTCGTTGAACCACTTCACGGTACCGGTTTCACGATTCGACATCGTTGTATCTCTCTTGAACAAATGGAGCCGCATTTCTCACGGCGGAAAGCTGGTTGCAAGGAGAACGGGTGCAACGTTGTCGTGAAACTTTACCGACAGCATCGGGCCACGATTCAGGGTGACCCTTGGCGAACTCAGCCCGTGCACAGTAAGCGCGCCTGCCCAACAAAGCAAATGTTTTAGGCCCTGGCTGTTCAGCTTGGGCCCGCGAGCCGACCGATTCCGCTGGCCGGCGGCCCCACGAGGGCCGGCTCAAGCGGCTCCCGCGGGACCGCGGTCACCGTTGCGTCATGAGCCCTCCTTACCCTCGCGCCCACTCCAGGGGGTGGGGCGCACATTGGCCGAGCGGGCGAAACGGGGATTGGCGCGCATGTTCGCGGAACAGGCGCCGGTGCTGCGCGGGTTCTTCGTGCGTCGCGGCGCCAACGACGAAGCGGAGGACCTCGTGCAGGAGACGTATCTGCGCCTGCTCCGGGCGCACCAGACGCAGGGCGAGGCCATCGGCAACCCGGAGGCCTACCTGTTCACGGTCGCGCTGAACCTGGCGCGCGAGCAGGCGGTGCGCCGGCAGCGGCCCGTGCACTCCATCGACGAGGTGGAACACATGACGTCGCTGCTGGCGGCCGAGGAGTCCGTCGAGGACGCCACCGAGCGTGCGCAGCGGCGTCGTCGCCTGCAGGCGCTGCTGGGCACGCTGCCCGAGCGCACCCGCGCGGTGCTGGTCATGCAGTACCGCGACGGGCTGAGCTACAAGCAGATCGCGCAGCGCATGGGCGTGTCGCCGCACATGGTGAAGAAGCACGTGGTGCGCGGCCTGTCGATGTGCCGGCAGGCGCTGACGGAGGACATAGGCACGCCATGACGGAACGGAATCCAGCGCCGGGGCGCATCGCGGAAGAAGCCCTGGAGTGGCATGCGCGGCAGCGGCAGGGTGGACTGCAGGCCGCGCAGCAGGCGGAATTCATGGAGTGGCTGGTCGCCTCGCCGGAGCACCTGCGCGAGTACCTGGCCGTCGGGCGCCTGGCTGCGGAACTGGCCGACGCAATGCGCGCGATGCCGGCGGACGCGCGGCAAACCGGCGGGCCGTCGCCGGCGCGTGCCGATAATGTCGTCGCGCTGCCTACGCGTCGGCGCACGCACGACATGCCGGTTTCGAGCCCGCGTCGCGCGCACGGCCGTCGCTGGCTCGCCGCGGCCGTGCTGGTGCTGACCGTCGGCGTCGCGGTCCGCATGGCGATTCCGCAGAGCGCCCATTACGCCGCGGAACATGGCGAGCCGCGGCGTGTGGAGTTGCCCGACGGCACGGTGGCGCACCTCAATGCCGAGAGCGCGATGCGCGTGCGCTTCGGCCTGTTCGGTCGTCGCATCGAACTGGAACGCGGCCAGGCGAGCTTTGTCGTCGCGCCGGACCGCCGTCCGCTCAGCGTGCACGCGGCCGGATTGCAGATGCAGGACATCGGCACGACGTTCGACGTGTCGCTGCAACGCGAGCAGGCGCGCATCGGCGTGGCCGAAGGTCGCGTGCAGGTGATCGGCGAAGACGGCGAGGGCCGCATGCTGGCCGACCTGCATGCCGGCCAGAGCGCGCGCGTGGCCTATCGCGACCTGGCCGTCACTGTGCGCGACGAGGATGTCGACACGATGACGGCGTGGTGGACGCGCCGCATCGTCTTCCACGACGAATCGCTGCGCGACGTCGCGGACGCCTTCAACCGGCTCAATGGCACGCGCCTGCAGGTGGACGATGCCGCCGGCGCGATGCGCCTGACCGGCAACCTGCGCGCGGACGACCTGGCATCGATGCGTGCGTTCCTCGACCAGCAACCGATGCTGGTGACGCGAGCGACCGCCGGTGGGATCGAGGTGAGCGCGCGCGTGTCGCCGGTGCATGCCTCACGCGCGAGCGTTCCTTCGACTGGCGCACCGAATCGCTGAATCGCTGATGCGCGAATTCCTGCCGATCCTGTTGCGCCGAACGCTGTAAGAAAAAATTCATCGAAAAAACGGTGCCCGATTCTCCTCCGGCGCCCTCGTAGTCCAGGCATGCGCGACCGATGCGTTCGCGCCAACGCCATTACCACCCCACCTGGACCCTACGATGCGTCGAACTCTCTTTCTCTCGATCGTGCTGGCACTACAGGCCATGCCCGTCATCGCGCAGGACGCGCGCGTGGCGAGCGAGGCCATTCCCGCGCAATCGCTGGACCGCTCGCTCAATGCGCTGTCGCGCCAGACCGGCCTGCAGTTCGTCTACAGCGCCCAGACCGCAGGCAATCCGCAGACGCGTGCGATTCCCGCCGGCCTTGCGGCGGACGAAGTGCTTACGCAGTTGCTGGCCGGCACGGGCCTGCGCCATCGCTATCTCAATCCGACCACGGTGACGATCGAGGCAGAAGCGCCCCAAGGCACTGCGCCCACCGCGGCGCCGACCGCGGCCGCGCCGTCGCAGGCCGCTGCCGCGCCGCAACCGGACGACGCGGTGCTGGAACTGGAGAGCATCCAGGTGGTCGCCAGCTACAGCCGCAGCCTGGAACAGGCAGTGGAACTCAAGCGCGCCAACATCGGTTTCTCCGACTCGGTCGTCGCCACCGACGTGGCCGACTTTCCCGAGCAGAACCTGGCCGAGGCGCTGCAGCGCATGCCGGGCGTGACCATCGAGCGCAACAAGGGCCTGGGCACCAAGGTCAACGTGCGCGGGCTGCCGTCCGAGTACACGCAGGTCTCGATCAACGACCTGGCGACCGCATCGGGCAGCGGCGGTCGCGATGTCGAGTTCGACATCTTCGCCTCCGAGATCATCCAGCAGGTCACGGTGCAGAAGTCGCCGACCGCGGCCGACGAGGAAGGCGGCATTGCCGGCAACGTGAAGATCTCCACGGCGCGTCCGTTCGACTACGACGACCGCAAGCTGGTGTTCTCGGCCGAAGGCGCGCACAACTCCATCTCGGAGGAGATCGACCCGAAATTCGCGTTCCTGGCCAGCGATACCTGGGGCGACTGGGGCGGCCTGGTGTCGTTCTCCAAGGCCAGGCGCACCAACCGCACCGACTCGACCTCGGGCATCAATTTCCGCCCGATGTCGCGCTTCCTCGGCGCCTCCGGCACGCGCGGCGCGCAGGCTGAGGCGGTGCTGGAGCGCGATGCCGACGTGGTGATCAACAACCGCGCGAACACCGCCGAGTCCAACCTGATCGTCTTCCAGGACAAGGTGGGCGACCGCGTCTACGTGAACGAGCAGGACAAGTGGGGCGCCACCGCTTCGCTGCAGTACAAGCCGAGCAACCGCTTCAGCCTGAGCTTCGACGCGATGGTCGGTGCGTACGACGCCACCGAGGACGAGTACGATGCCGCGGCGTACTCCGCATCCAGCCGCAGCACGCTGGAGACCATCCACGAGTACGACGCGGACACGCTGTCGCAGTACGGCATGGTGGTCCTGCGCGACGTGTCCTACACCGCCACCCAGCACGAGTTCCTGAGCAAGGAACGCATCAGCAAGACCGACTACCAGCAGTACAGCGTCGACTTGGACTGGCTGGGCGACACCTGGCGCCTGGACGCCATGGCGGGCTTTAGCGGCGCCGAGAAGACGCTCGATTATTCCAACCTCAAGCACGTGGCGTACGCGCCGTCGCGTACCCGCTGGACCGGTAACAGCGGCGAGACCATCCCCAGCGCCAACCCGGCTTCGTTCGACATGTACAACTCGCCTTCGAGGTACCTGTTCGAGGCCTACGAGACCACGCTGGAAGAGATCAGCGACGACAAGTACGCCGCGCAGGTGGACTTCACCAAGACCTTCGACCTGGCCTTCGCCCCGGCGCTGCGCAGCGTGCAGTTCGGCGCGCGCTACACCGACAAGTCGAAGGAGCGCCAGTACGGCGAGCTGAAGATCACCGGTCCGACGGCCGGCAGCACCGCATGGGTCAACACCCGCACGCTGGCCGACAGCCCGCTGCAGTCGATCGGCGACATCGTCCCGGGCGGCGGCTACAGCCTCAAGGGCCTGGACTGGATGCAGGTGTCCAACGAGTACGCGCGCAACGCGTTCCGCTACGCCGGCTTCTACACGCCGTTCGACGATGGCCAGTACTACCGCGTGGACGAGGACGTGACGGCGCTGTACGCGATGGCCGACTTCGCCTTCGACGTGGGCCAGGTACCGGTGACAGTGAACGCGGGCGCACGCTACGTCGACACCTCGGTGTTGTCGTTCGGCTTCCACCCGGTGCAGAACGCCGACGGCACCACCGGTTACACCGATTCGCCGGTGTCGAAGAAGGGGAGCTACGACGACCTGCTGCCCAGCCTCAACGCGACCGCGGAACTGGCCGAAGGCTTGCTGCTGCGTGCAGCCGCATCGGAGACGATGATGCGGCCCTCGCTCACCGACATCGCCTACAAGCGCACCGCCAGCTGGAGTTCGTTCCGCTTCACCGACGGCAACCCGGACCTGCAGCCCACCTACGCCAAGCAGTGGGAAGTGGGCCTGGAGAAGTACTTCGACAACGGCGGCCTGCTGGCCGGTTCGTACTTCCGCAAGAAGATCGACGGCGTGGTGATCAACTCCTTCACCGGCATCGTACCGGACGTGGCCGTGTACAACGCCAACGGCACGCTCAACGGCGTCTACGACTTCGACGTGTACCAGCCGGTGAACGCCGACGGCACCTACGAGGTGGAGGGCATCGAGCTGAACGCGCAGCTGCCGCTGGGCACCCTGCACGAATCGCTGGAAGGCTTCGGCATCAACGCCAACTACACTTGGCTGGACAGCTCGCTGGCCGGCGAATCCGACCTGGGCATCCGCACGCCCATGCCGGGCCTGGCCGAGAAGACCTACAACTTCACCGCCTATTACGAGAACGACCGTTTCGACGCGCGCGTCTCGTACAACCACAAGGGCGAGTACGTGGAGTCCATCGGCTACGACATGTATCCGATCTGGCGCGACGCCTACGGCCAGGTGGACATGTCGATCGGCTATCGCCTGACCGACAACCTCAAGCTCACGCTCAAGGGCATCAACATGACGGACGAGGAGACCACCGGCTACACGATGGATCCCGCGTTCCCGACCATGTACGAGCGCTCGGGCCGCCGCATCAGCCTGGGCATCCGCGCCGACTTCTGAGCCGTCGCATGCGTGCCGGGCGGCGTATGCCGCCCGGTGCGTTCGCCTTTCAGCGTAGAGACGCCGGGCGTGCGTAGGAGCGAGCTTGCTCGCGACATGAGGCGACCTCTGTCGCCAGCAAGCTGGCTCCTACATCAAGTCCGATGAGATCGCTGATTGCTCGTATGTAAAGGAATCACCATGAAATCTGCCATGCCGCTGCACGTCCTGATCCTGCTGTGCTGCGCCTCGCCCGCGTGGGCGGCCGATGCCGACGAGGGCCGGAGCTGGCTCGCCGGCGATCACCACGTGCACAGCGAATGGAGCGTGGACTGGGACGAATCGACCTCCCCACCGACGCCGATCCGCGGCGGCGATTCGCCGTACACGCGCTCGCGCAACGCCAGGCAGGCCGTCGCGCACGGGCTGCGCTGGATGGTGCACACCGACCACGGCGGCCCGGGTCATTCGAGGGTCACGCGTGATCACGCATGGCCGGCCCTGCAACAGGCCCGACGCGACGTGCCTGCGCTGATCCAGTTCAATGGCATGGAGTTCGACGTGCCGGGTGGCGAACACGCGTCGCTGATCATCGCACCCGGTCCGGACGAGCATGACCAGCTGGTCGGCCTGGAACGCGACTACAGCCGCCGCGATCCGCTGCAGCGCGGCACGCGCGAGGACGGTCGGCTGATGCTCAACGCGCTGGCGCACATGCGCACGATGACGCCGCAGCCGCTGGTGTTCATCAATCACCCTTCGCGCTCGGCGGAAGGCGTGGGCGAGTGGGGCGACGTCGAACCTGCCGAGCTGCGCCAGTGGCACGATGCCGCGCCGCAGGTGCTGGTCGGCATGGAGGGCGCGCCGGGTCACCAGGCCGCCCCGCAGCATCGTGGCCTGTATCGCAATACCGATGCGCCCACGTTTGGTGGCTTCGACCAGATGACCGCACGCGTCGGCGGCGTGTGGGACGCCATGCTCGCCAGCGGTCGGCGGTTCTGGATCACGGCGACATCGGACTCGCACGAGAACGTGCGCGACGGTGGCCGCGATTTCGATCCTGGGCAGTACAGCAAGACCTACGTATGGGCGCGGCCCGAGGCGGGCGACGTGCTCGATGGACTGCGTGATGGACGCATCTTCGCCGTCACCGGCGACCTGATCGATGCGATGCAGCTGACCGTGCGACCTGACGGCGACGCATCACGCTCCGCGCAACTGGGCGAGACCCTGTCCGTGCCGGCCGGCACCGCGCTGCGCGTGGAACTCAAGCTGCGCCAGCCCGAACGAGCCAACTTCAACGGCGACCGGCCCGCGCTGGATCACGTGGACCTGATCATCGGCTCCGCGGGCACGGACGGCGCGCCGCACATGCAGGTGAAACGACTCGACGCCCACCAATGGCAACGCGACGGGCAATGGCTGTCGATGCAGTGGAGCCTGCCGGCCATGCCGAAAGGCGGCTTCGTGCGCGTGCGCGGCAGCAACACGCCGGAGGCCGCGCCGTCGGCCGATCCTGCAGGCGAGGATCCGTGGAAGGACCTGTGGTTCTATTCCAACCCGGTGTTCGTGCGGATCGAGGGCTGAAGCAGCGATTCACTTGACGGCGTTGACCGTATCCTCCGATTGCACGCAACGCCGGAGACCTTCGTGACCCAACGCCTTTTCGTCTACGGGAGCCTTGCGCCAGGACGCGCCAACGCGCACGTGCTGGCCGGGCTGCGTGGCACGTGGGAGCCGGCCAGCGTGAAAGGCACGCTGCGACAGGAAGGCTGGGGCGCGGCGATCGGCTTCCCCGGCATCGTGCTGGACGTCGACGGCGGGGAAGTGAATGGACAGGTCTTCACTTCAGACGAACTGCCGCAGCACTGGGCGCGACTGGATGCGTTCGAAGGCGATGGCTATGCGCGGGTACTTGCCAACGTACGCCTTCACGATGGCCGCGAGGTGGACGCCTACATCTATTGCCTCGCCGACGCGGCGGGCTGACCTTATCCGCGCACGGCCGACGCGGATGGTCCGCAGGCTTACGAATGGCCCGTACCGGTCGCCGCTTCGCGCCGACCAGAAAGATGCCTGCGCAGCGATGCGCGCGCATGGCGCAGCGGATCCTTGAACGGCAGCAGCAGTCGCCGATAGAAGAACGACAAGGCGCGACGCGACATCGGCACGCGCCGCGCGAGTCCTTCCTGGATGGTGTAGACGCATGGCCCGCACGTGCCGCATGGCTTGCCGCGCACCGGTGTATGGCAGAACCAGGTCATCTCCATGATGTCGCCCCAGTCCGAGCCGTTGGCCTGTCGGCTGATCTCGACCTTGTCGATCAGGAACAGCGGAAAGCTGAAGGAGCCGAACAGCCGGTACTCGGGGGTGCCGGCGTGCTTTGGATCCACGCGCACGCTGCGGAAGCCGGCCGGATGGTCGAACTCGGTCACCATCGTGCGCAGGACCGACTGCACGCGATCGTCGACATGCACGCCGATCTCCATGTCGTTTATGCCGTGCTGCCTGCAGAAGGCCGGCAGCCACACGTACTGGCTGCCGATGTAGTTGCGCCGGCGTACCTCGGCCAGCGCCGTGGCGAATTCGGGGTCGGTGGGAAGTTTGCTCACCTCGGCCACATGCAGGGGCTGCAGCAGCTCACGTGTATGCGGATATCGCGCATGCAGTACGCCGATGATCCCCGCCATCGTCTTCAGTTCGATGTCGGTCGACGCGCGGGTCGGATCCTTCAGGTAGTACGGTGCCACTTCGACGCGATGGACCAGAAGCAGCTGGAGCAGGCGGAAGGTCGAATCCCACCCGCCGGTCCAGAGCAGGTTCACGCGTGGCGTGCGGACGGGGCCGGAAGTAGCTTCCATCTTTCGTTCCCTTGTGACCGTTGGGTGCAATGACGCGATCTTTCTACACCACGGATTAATGAGGCCATCGTGATGTTGCTGAACGCAGCGACCGTTCATCGCACGTTGTGCGACGCAGATCGCGAAAGCCCGCAGATTGCCGATTGGAATGGCAAGGATCGATTGATCGACAGTCAGCTCGGTCAACGTCGAGTGAAAGTGTGCGAATTACCCCGGAGTATGCTCCAGACAAAACTCCAAGCAGTTCCACAACGTCGCAACGCCCGAGCGCGGTGCGGCTCTGCCAAGGTTGGACGCATGTCATTGCATAAACACGTCGACGCGCCCGCATCGCTTTCGTTTCCGACCATGGCATTGCCGGACACCTGGGATCGGCAGTCCTTCTGGAACTTCGCCGATCGCGCCAAGGAGGCGACGGAAGCGCTCGCCGAGCAGAAGATGAAGGCGCTGGAGCATATGCCGGTGGAGGCGTTGCGCGTCTTCTGCACGCAGTACCGCTTCTTCACCATCGACTACATCAGCGATCTGGCGTTGCTGGTGGCCAAGCTTCCGTTTGGCGGGCTGCGCAGCCTGCTCAGCCAGATCCTCTCGGAAGAGCTGGGCGAAGGCGATGCCACCAAGGCGCATCCGGAGATCTACGACCGGTTCCTTTCGAGCATCGGCGTGGCACGCGACGAGCTGGATCATCCGATCCCGGCCAATCACGCCATCCTGAGCGGCCTCACCGACGAGATGATGCGCAGCGGTCCCGCGTTCGGCGTGGGCCTGCGCGGCATGGGCGGCGAATGCCTGTGCCAGACCTATCTGTCGGTGATGTTCGAGCACCTTCGCGTGCATCCCTACATGCGCGAGAACGAAGACCGCATCGACTGGGAGTTCTGGACGATCCACACCGGAGAGCAGGACATCGTGCACGGCGAGATGACGCGCGCCGCCATCGACAACTACATCCGCGAGGAGCCGGGCGCGTTGCCCGAGCTGGCGCGCGGCTACGAGCGCAGTATCACGGCCTGGAACCAGTTCTGGCAGAACATCTTCGAAACCTGCGCGCCGCGTCCGCGCACCGTGTCGTGACAACGATGGGAAAGATCACGCAGTTCCACCTCGCATTCCCCGTGCGGGACCTAGACGAGGCGCGTCATTTCTACGGCGAAGTGATCGGCTGTCCGCAAGGGCGCAGCGATACTTCGTACCAGGACTTCGATTTCTTCGGTCATCACCTGGTGGCGCACATCTCCGGCGACGGGCAGCCACTGCAGGCCGGACGCTTCGATGGCGAAGCGGTGCCCGTTCCGCATTTCGGCATGAACCTGGACCGTGAAGCCTGGGAGACCCTGGCACGACGCCTCAAGGGTGCCGGCGTGCAGTTCCACGAAGAGCCGCACCTGCGCCTGAAGGGCAAGCCGGGCCAGCACGTGACGATGTTCCTGTTCGATCCATCGGGCAACGCGCTCGAGTTCAAGTCGTTCGACGATCCCGAACAGACCTTCATTCCGTGAGCGCGACGACAATGGCCCAGACCAGCGTCGAAAGCGTCCGCGAGCCCGCGACCACCACGCAGGACGACGTGTCGGCCGCGCGCCGCGACGACCGCCGCCACGTGCTGCACTCCTGGTCGTCGTACGCCAACCTGCAGCCGGTGGTGGTGACCGGAGGGCAGGGCGCCTGGTTCCACGACGAGGAAGGACGCCGCTGGCTGGATTTCTCCAGCCAGCTCGTCAACGTCAACGTGGGTCATCAGCATCCGAAGCTGGTGGCCGCCATCCAGGCACAGGCCGCGAAGCTGTGCACGATCGCGCCGTACCACGCCAACGAGGCCACCAGCGAAGCCGCGTGTCTGATCGCCGAGGTCGCACCGGGCGACCTGAATCGCGTGTTCTTCACCAACGGCGGCGCCGAGGCGGTGGAGAACGCGATCCGCATGGCGCGGCTGCACACCGGCCGGCACAAGGTGCTGACCGCGTATCGCAGCTATCACGGCGCGACCGCGGGTGCGCTCACTGCAAGCGGCGACCCGCGGCGGTGGGCATCGGAGCCGGGCATTTCCGGCATCGTGCGTTTCTGGGGGCCGTATCCGTACCGCTCCGCGTTCCACTCGGCCGACGCCGCGCAGGAATGCGAGCGTGCGCTGGCGCATCTGCGCGACACGATCATGGCCGAAGGTGCACAGAACATCGCGGCGATCCTGCTGGAATCGGTGGTGGGCGCCAACGGCATCCTCGTGCCGCCCGACGGGTATCTGCAGGGCGTGCGCAGGTTGTGCGACGCGCACGGCATCGTGATGATCGCCGACGAGGTGATGGTGGGCTTCGGCCGCTGCGGCGAGTGGTTCGCGGTCGACCACTGGGGCATCGTGCCCGACCTCATCACCTTCGCCAAGGGCGTCAATTCCGGCTACGTGCCGCTGGGCGGCGTAATCATCAGCGATGCCGTCGCGGCCAGTTTCGCCACGCGCGCGTATCCGGGCGGACTGACCTATGCAGGGCATCCGCTGGCCTGCGCGGCGGCCGTCGCGTGCATTGGCATCTACCGCGAGGAAAACCTGATCGATCGTGCACGCCGACTGGGCACCGACGTCATTGGCCCCGCGCTGGAGGCGATGAAGGCGCGGCATCCCTCGGTGGGCGACGTGCGCGGGCTCGGCGCGTTCTGGGCGATCGAGCTGGTGCGCAACCGTGCCACGCGCGAACCGCTGGTGCCGTTCAACGCATCGGCCGGCGCGGACGCGGCGATGACGGAGTTCGCCACCGCCTGCAAGCGCCGAGGCCTGTGGCCGTTCGTGGCCGGCAACCGCCTGCACATCGCGCCGCCGCTGGTCATCGACGAGCAGGATCTGCGCGACGGTCTGACGATCATCGACGAAGCGCTGGCCGTCGCCGACCGTCACTGCAGCGGCTGAATGCATCGCGCCCGCGTACCGGGTGCCGTCAGGCCTTGCTGCGACTCCGGCGAATGCGATTGGCCGACGGCGCATGCGCCGCCTGCGGCGCACGGCGCGTGCGCTTGCCAATCGCGCCTTTCGCGGCCGCATGCAGGATGCGCTGGAACGTTGGACATTCCATGTGGCTGGGCGCGCGGCATGCCGCTGCGTGCAGCAATCCCTCGCGCATCGCGGTGAGCTGGCGGATGCTGCGCTCCAGCTCACCGGCCTTGTCGACCAGCCGCTGGCGATCGATCTGCACCTGGCCGTCGGGCACGAGCATCTGCGCGATCTCGTCCAGCGGGAAGCCGGCCGCACGCCCCAGCGCGATCAGCGCCAGCCGCTGCAGCACCGCTTCGTCGAACACGCGCCGCTGGCCGCGCCGGCCGATGGAGGCGATCAGCCCCCTGTCCTCGTAGAAGCGCAGCGCGGAGGCTGGCACGCCGGAGCGCTGCGCCACTTCGCCGATGTCGAGCTCCCGCACTGTTGACCTCAAGTCGAGTTGAAGTGGCACCGTGCACCGGACCCAAGACAGGAGCACGACGATGGATGTTACGCACGACCGCCCGGATTCGCAGGCTGCGTTATGGAACGGCACCGCCGGGCAGGCATGGGTGCAACTGCAGGCGCTGCTGGACGGGATGTTCGAGCCGATCGAGCGGGTGCTGGTAGCGGAAGCGACCGCGTTCGGCAGCGGGCCGGTGCTGGACGTGGGCTGCGGCACGGGCGCGACCACGCTGGCGATCGCGCGTGCGCTTGGCCTTTCCCACGACTGCGTGGGCGTGGATGTGTCTGCGCCGATGATCGCGGCGGCACGTGACCGGGTGCCCGCGCAAGCGTCCAACGTGAGCTTCGTCGAGGCGGATGCGCAGCGGCATGCATTCGAGCCCGGCCGCTTCCGTCTGATCGTCTCGCGCTTCGGGGTGATGTTCTTCGACGAACCGGTGGAGGCCTTCGCAAACCTGCGTCAGGCGGCGACGGACGACGCGCAGATGCGCCTGATCGCGTGGCGCAGTGCAGCGGACAATCCCTTCATGACCGCTGCCGAGCGTGCCGTCGCGTCGCTGCTGCCGCCGTTCCCCACGCGCGTGCCGGAAGCGCCCGGACAATTCGCCTTCGCCGATCCGCAGCGCGTGCAGGCCATTCTTGCCCAGGCCGGATGGCATGACGTCTCGCTGCAGCCACTCGATGTCGCCTGCACGCTGCCTGGGCGTGAGTTGCCGACCTACCTGGGTCGCCTGGGGCCGGTAGGCCGCGCACTGCAGGATGTGGACGGGGACACGCGCGAACGCGTGCTGGCCGTTGCACGCCGCGCATTCGAACCGTACGTGCACGGCGGCCAGGTCCGCTTCGATGCCGCGTGCTGGATGATCGCCGCACGTGCCTCCGTGCCTGGAGCGCGCCAGTGATGGCGCCGATCGAGGTCATCGCGCGCACCTGCCTGATCGGCGTGGGCGCCACCACTGCGATGGACGTCTGGGCGCTGGTGCGCCGGCGCGTGTTCGGTCTGCCCGCGCTCGACTATGCGCTGGTCGGACGCTGGCTGGCGTGGTTGCCGCGCGGGCGCGTGGTGCACACGCCCATCGCGGCCACGCCGCCGGTGTCTGGCGAGGGCGTGATCGGATGGGCCGCGCATTACCTCATCGGTGTTGCGTTCGCGGCCGTGCTCGTCGCGCTGTGCGGAACCGCATGGCTGAGCGACCCGACGCCGGTGCCGGCCGTGATCATCGGCGTTGCCAGCGTGGTCGCGCCGTTCTTCATCCTGCAACCCGCACTCGGTGCCGGCATTGCGGCGTGTCGAACACCGCGACCGTGGGCGGCACGCATGCACAGCGTGGTGACGCACACGGTGTTCGGAGTGGGCCTGTATGCGAGCGCGTGGATCGTGGCACGGCTGGCGGCATGAGGTTCAGTCCTCGCCGATGTCCTCGTTCCATACGTCCGGATGCGCGGCGATCCAGTCGCCGAGCATCGCGATGCACTCCTCATCGTGCAGGTCGATGACGCGCACCCCGTTCTCGCGCAGCCAGTCGATGCCGCCCTGGAAGTTCACCGACTCGCCCACCACCACTGTGCCGATGTTGAACTGCCGCACCAGTCCGCTGCAGTACCAGCACGGAGCCAGCGTGGTCACCATGATGGTGTCGCGGTAGTTGCGCTGCCGTCCGGCCTTGCGGAAGGCATCGGTTTCGCCATGCACGGATGGATCGCCCTCCTGCACGCGGCGGTTGTGGCCACAGCCGAGCAGCGTACCTTCGTTGCGGTACAGCGCCGCACCGATGGGGATGCCGCCTTCAGCAAGTCCTTGACGCGCTTCGGCGACGGCGGTGGCGAGCAGTGCACGGTAGTCGGTCGTTTCGATCATGCGTGGGTTCCTTGCGGTTGCGCGCGACGCAGCATGTCGATGTGCGGGATGCCGTCGTCGAGGTAGGGATCGGATGACGGCACGAAACCGTGCCGCCCATAGAAATGCTGCAGATGCGCCTGCGCGCCGATCTGCACGTCGGCGCCGGGCCAGCGCGCGTCGATCTGCGTCAACGCGACGCGCACCAGCGGATCGCCCAGGCCGCGGCCTCGCCATGCCGGCGCAGTGAGCACGCGGCCGAAACTCACCTGCGGATAGCTCAGGCCCGCGGGCAGGATGCGCAGGTACGCGGCCAGTGCCCCATCGTCGTCGGTGGCCATCACGTGCACGGCCTCCGGATGCACGTCCTTGCCGTCGGGGTCGAGATAGACGCATTGCTGTTCCACCACGAACACTTCTGCGCGCAGCTTGAGCAGCGCGTACAGCGTAAGCGTGTCGAGTTCGCGGAAGCCGCAGGCGTGCCAGCGCAGATCGGGTTCGGGTGCGTTCATGCCGCTATCTTGCCCGCCGGAAGACGCTTGCGGCGAGTTTTCTTCACCGCGCGATGATCATGCTGAGCCGCGCCTCGACAAAGCACAACGAAGGCGTCCGATGTGCCGGCGCATTCACTCCGGGTTCGCGACGCCCGCACAAGACTCCAGTGCGTCCAAACAGGAGGAGACGAATGAACAAGTCCGTCATGCTGGGTGCGTTGCTGCTTGTCTCGGGTGCCGCTTTCGCGCAGACCACGAGTGCGCCCACCGGGCCGCTCACCGAACACCAGGTTCGCCAGCGCCTGGCCGAGCAGGGCTACACCAAGGTCAACGACGTCAAGTTCGAGGATGGCGTGTGGAAGGCCGATGCGCGCAGCGCCGAGGGCAATCGCGTCGACGTGCGCCTGGATGCGGCCACCGGCCGCGTCTATCCGGAAGAACAGGTCGCCAACCTGAGCGAGGCCGACGTGCGCGCCCGCCTCGCGGCTGCCGGGTACACCAATGTCCACGACGTCGATTTCGAGGACGGCATCTGGAACGCGGAAGGCGACGACCCGGCCGGCAAGGACGTGGAGCTGAAGATCGACCCCGCCACCGGCAAGGTGATCGGCAAGGAAAAGGATTGAGCAAGGATTGAGGCCGTGGTTGCTCCTTCCCTGCAGGCGGGGGAGGAGTCGACGGCTCCGGTTTTTGTTCCCTCCCCTGCGTGCAAGGGAGGAGTCGAATCGTTGGCGATTTGTGCTTCTGCTTCTGCTCCCTCCCCTGCGCGCAGGGGAGGGTTGGGGAGGGGTCCGAGCCGCAACATGGCGAGCTCGACGCTGACGCGCTCACCCTTTCCATCCTCCCTGCAGGCCGGAAGGAGTGAACACCGGCGCATCGGCCCGCCGCCCATTCACCCCCGCACACCCATCCGCCATTGGTTGGCTGGTCCCGCGACCCGCGGGCACCTACCATCGGCCGGCACTTCCCATCAGGCATCCACCATGAAGCAACCGGCCGTATCGCTGCTCGCGCTTTCCCTTTCCCTGGTCCTGCACCCCGCGCTGGCCGCGAAGCCGCCGCAGATCGATCCCACTCGCCTGTCGCGGGACGTGAAGGTGCTGTCCTCCGACGAGTTCGAAGGCCGCGGCCCCGCGACCGCTGGCGAGACAAAGACCGTCGAGTACGTCGTCGCGCAGCTCAAGGCGGCGGGCGTGCAGCCCGGCGGCGACCTGAAGGACGGCAAGCGCGAGTGGACGCAGGCGGTGCCGCTGGCACGTTCGGAGATCACCGGGACGCCGCAGCTGTCCGTGAAGGCCGGCGGCAAGGCGCAGCCGCTCACGCAGGGTGAGCAGATCGCCGTGCGCGCCGCGCAGGACGGCACCACGTCGGTGGACATCGCCAACGCGCCGCTGGTGTTCGTCGGTTACGGCGTCAAGGCGCCGGAGCGCGACTGGGACGACTTCAAGGGCGTGGACCTGAAGGGCAAGATCGCCGTCGTCCTGATCAACGATCCCGACTTCGAGGGTGGCGAAGGCGACTTCGGCGGCAAGGCCATGACCTACTACGGCCGCTGGACCTACAAGTACGAGGAAGCCGCGCGCCAGGGTGCGCTGGGCCTGCTGATCGTGCACGAGACCGAGCCGGCCTCGTACGGCTGGGCGACGGTGAAGAACTCCAACACCAACACCATGTTCGACGTGGTGCGCGACGATCCGGCCTCGGTGCATCCGACACTGGAAGGCTGGATCCAGCGCGACTTCGCGCAGCAGCTGTTCAAGAACGCCGGCCAGGACTTCGACGCGCTGAAGGCGCAGGCGAAGACCAAGGCGTTCAAGCCGGTCGAACTGAAGGGCGCCACGCTCAGCGCCAAGTACGACGTGAAGCGCGAGATCATCACCTCGCACAACATCGTCGGCCGCATCGAGGGCACCAAGCGTCCGGACGAGACCGTCGTGTATTCCGCGCACTGGGATCACCTGGGCGTGGGCCAGCCGGACGCGAAGGGCGACCGCATCTACAACGGCGCCGTGGACAACGCCACCGGCACCGCCGCGCTGATCGAATTGGGCCGCGCGTTCGCCAAGGCGCCCAAGCCCGATCGATCCATCGTCTTCCTGGCCGTGACCGCTGAAGAGAAGGGCCTGCTGGGTTCGGAGTACTACGCCTCCAAACCGCTGTATCCGCTGGGCAAGACCGTTGCAGTGCTCAACATGGACGCACTCGACCCGCACGGCCCCGCGCGCAACTTCACCACGTCCGGCAGCGCGAAGCAGGAACTGCTCGACCAGCTGGTGGCCACCGCGAAGCAGCAGTGGAAGCTGGACTACGTGACCGATCCGAAGCCGGAAGCCGGCCATTTCTTCCGCTCCGACCACTTCCCGTTCGCCAAGCGCGGCGTGCCGGCGGTGTCGTTCGGCTCCGGCAACGACCTGGTGGATGGCGGCCTGGAAGCGGGCAAGAAGATGGAAGAGGCCTACGTCGCCGACCGCTACCACCAGCCGGCCGACCAGTGGGAAGCCGGCTGGACGTTCACCGGCATGCAGCGCGACCTGCAGCTGCTCTACATCGTGGGCCGCGACCTGGCCGACTCGGACCGCTGGCCGAACTGGGACGCCTCGTCGGAATTCCGCGCCGCACGCGATGCCAGCGCGGCGGAGCGCAAGTAAGCGACGCTAGCAGAACATCACGACCACAAGCGAAGCGGGCGGGGCGACGGCCTCGCCCGTTTTCTTTGGGACAAGCCAGCGCATCCACCAGCGCAGCGACCCACACTTGCACTCATCGTGGTACGACCATGCAGCGCGGGCTGCATCAATGGCGGGAATCCGCCTCTCCCGGATCGGTGGACGTTCCCCGCAGGCAAATACGGTCCGCGTAAAAAAAAGAAACCGCCGGAGGCCGGCGGTTTCTCGTCGCTGCAGCGGGGTGTACAGACTTCAGCCGTTGGGCACGTCGCCCGACGGCACCTGCGATTCGGCGTCGACCGTCAGCAGGCGGTTGATGTCCTGCACGTCGGCGATGTCCAGCGTGCCGGCGGCTTCTTCCAGCAGCAGGCGGTTCTGCAGGTGGTTGTAGCGTGCGCGGGCGAACTCGAGCTGTGCGGTGAACAGGTTGTTCTGGTTCTGCAGCACGTCCAGCACGGTGCGGGTACCGACTTCCAGGCCGACCTGCGACGCGTCGTACGCGCTCTGCGCCGAGACCAGCGCCAGACGGCGCGCCTCGACCTCGCTGATGCTCGCCACCAGCGTCTGGTAGGCATTGCGCGTATTGCGCACCAGGGCGCGCTTCTGCTGCTCCAGTTCGTCCGTCGCCACGTCGCGGCGGGCCAGCGCCTGGCGCACGCCCGATTGCGTGGCCCCGCCGGAGAAGATCGGCACCGACAGGGTCAGGCCGACCGACGGACCGAAGTCGCGGCTGTCGACGTCACGGGTCGTGCCCAGCACGGTGCTGTCGCCCCAGGTTTCGTTGTCGCCGTAGGAACCGCTCAGGTACAGGCGCGGCCAGTGACCGGCGCGGGCGGTGTCCACGTCGGCCTCGGTCGAGGCGACCTGCAGTTCCTTGGCGCGCAGGGCGGGGTTGTTCTCGATGGCGGTCTGCACCCAGCCGTCGGCATCGCGCGTTTCCGGCAGCGTGGGCTGGAAATCCTTCGGCAGGCCCTTGACGTTGCGGATCGGCTGGCCGGTGATTTCGGCCAATGCCTGGTAGGCATCCTCCACCGCATTGCGCGCCAGGATGGTGTTGGCGCGCGCGCTGTCGTACTGCGCGCGGGCCTCGTGCACGTCGGTGATCGGCGCCAGGCCGACTTCCAGGCGCTTGGAGGCGTAGTCGAACTGCTTCTTCAGGGCGGTCTCGGCGGCTTCCGCGGCAGCCAACGATTCCAGCGCGATCAGCACGTTGAAGTACGCGGCGGAGGTACGCGTGGTCAGGTTGTTGCCCGATGCGGCGAGCTGGAAGTCCGAGGCCTCCGCCAGCGCCTTGGCGCTGCGATGGCGGGTGAAGTTGGCGCGGTCATAGACCATCTGGCTCAACTGCACCTGCGTGCCGCGCGTGGTGGACTCCGAATCGCGGTCGCCCGGCGTGACCGAGCCGTCGGCGTTGATCTGCGCGTCGCCGCGGCTGTAGTTGCGGCTCTTGTTGATCGAGGCCGTGCCGTCGATCTGCGGGAGCATCGCCGCGCGGGTCTGCACCGCGCCTTCGCGGACGGCCAGGCGGTTGGATTCGGCGGCGGAGAGTTGTGGATCGCTGTTGCGCGCCAGCTCGTAGGTCTGCAGGAGGTCTTCGGCGGAGGCCGTGGCCGGCAACAGGGCCGACAGGCTCACGGCAGCGGCGAGGGCGATGACGAGCGGGCGGCGGATCATGCGATGTCCTTGTCCGTTTTACGTTCTTATGGAGCCGCCCGCATGGAGATCACACGGGCGATGTGGGGATAGAGTCAGAACTGGAACGTCGGTGCGGGGGCCGCGCCGGCGAGGTAGGGGATATCGGTTTCGAACAACGACTGGATGCGCGGAGCGTTGACATCGTTGCGCACCAGCACCGCTTCCATTACCGGCGAGCGGCCGCGCACGATGAACATGCGCCCGTTCGGTTGCAGCCATTCGATGAAGCGCTGCGGGATGGCGTCCACTGCGCCCGTGACCAGGATCGCGCTGAAGCGGCGGTCCGGATTCCAGGAGAAAGCGTCGGCGTGGACCACCTGAGCATTGCCGATGGCCTGCTCGGCCAGCGCGGCGCGGGCGGCCTCGGCCAGGTCGGCGTGGCGCTCGATGCCCACCACTTCGCGCGCCAGGCGGCCGGCGCAGGCGGTGAGGTAGCCGGTGCCGGCACCGATCACCAGCACGTCGTCGGCCGGGTCCAGCGCCAGCGCCTGCAGCGCACGACCCTCGACCACCGGCTTGAGCGAGAACTCGCCATGGCCCAGCGGCAGCGCCAGGTCGGCGTAGGCCAGGGCGCGATGCGCCGCGGGCATGAAGGCCTCGCGCGGCAGCGTCGTCATCACATCGAGCACGCGCGGGTCGAGCACGTCCCAGGGACGTACCTGCTGCTCGACCATCAGTTCGCGTGCCTTGTTGTAATCCATGGAATTCATCGGGTGCATCTCGCGCAAAGGACCGCGAATTGTAACGGTTTCGGCCTATCGGGCCGTCGCGGGCGCGGCGCACAGGATGGCGGCGCGCCGACGGACGGACTGAGTGCCAGAAGTAACCAAGACGGATGTCATCGACGCGCCTGTGCCGTCTTGCCGGACTTGGCCGCAGCCGCCGGAGGTGCCTGGTAGGCGCGCAGGAACAGGTCCACGGCGGCGGCCAGATGGGCCTCGATCTCCGCCGCCGCCGGGCCCGGGCCGCCGAACACCATGCAGGCGTGCGGCTCACCCTTCAACAGGGCGAAGAACTGTCCGGCTGCGCGCGGCACGTCGGGGATGTCGAGCTCGCCCGCCGCGATGCGGCGCTCGAGCAGCGCCGCGAAATCCCCCTGCACACGCATCGGGCCGGCTTCCCAGAACCGTCGCGGCAGCGACGAGGCCGCCATCTGCGGCGAACACAGCATGCGGTGCCCGGCCACGGCTTCCGGTGCGGTGACCATCGAATAGAACGCGTGCGCGATTTCCAGCAGGCGCTCGCGCAGCGGCGTCTCGGGCGAGGGTTCGAACAGCGAGGACGGCAGCGACAGGTCGCAATGGGATTCCACCGCGGCGACGAACAATGCCTCCTTGTCGCCGAAGTGGCTGTAGACGGTGAGCTTGGAGACGCCGGCCTCGGCCGCGATCTGGTCCATGCTCACGCCGTCGAGCCCGTGCTGGGTAAACATCCGCTTCGCCGCCTCGAGGATGGCGGCGCGCTTGCCCAGATCCTTGGGGCGGCCGGGGCCGGAAGACTTGGGATGGCTGGCAGCCGTCGACGGATTGGCTGCGGGCTGGCGTGAAGCGCTCATGCTGTAATACTAGACTAGCCGGTTTGATATTTATACAGTACTGACAGGTACATTAATTAACCCCGAGGTCCCCCGCAATGCGCAGCCGAGCTCCCGCTGCTGCCCGCCGCACCGCATGGATGCTGTTGGGCGTGTCGACCTTTTTATTGGCGTCCTGCGGGGGCGATGCGGCCCCCGAAGAGGTCCCGCGGCCGGTCCTGGTGACCCACCCGGTCGCCGCCGACCAGACCGCCACCGCCTTTGCCGGTGAAGTGCGGGCCCGCGAGGAAAGCCCGCTGTCGTTCCGGGTCGGCGGAAAGCTGATCGAGCGCAAGGTCGAGGTGGGCGATCACGTCCGTCGCGGGCAGGTGCTCGCGGTCCTCGATCCGGGCGACCTGCAGGCGCAGGCGCGTGCGGCGCAGGCGCAGCTCGCCGCGGCCGAAGCCGAACTGGGTCGCGCGCGCGCCGACCAGGCGCGCTTCGCCCGGCTCGCCAACGACCAGCTGGTCAGCCGTTCCACTCTGGATGCGCAGAACGCCGCCGCCACCGCCGCGCAGGGCCAGGTGAATGCCGCCCGCGCGGAGCTGGAAGTCGCGCGCAACCAGGCCGGGTATTCGCAACTGCGTGCCACGCGCGACGGCGTGATCGCCGCTCGCAACGCGGAAGCGGGGCAGGTGGTCGCCGCGGGCCAGACGGTCTTCAGCCTGGCCGCGGATGGTGTGCGCGAAATCGCGATCGCGCTGCCAGAGGCGATGGTGTCGAACGTGGCCGTCGGACAGCCGGTGCAGGTCGAAGCCTGGTCGCGGCCGGGCAACCGCTGGAATGGACGCATCCGCGAGATCTCGCCGGCCGCCGATCCCGCCTCGCGCACGTTCGCCGCGCGCGTGACGGTGGATGCGCCCGCCGGTGCGATCGAACTGGGTCAGAGCGCCCGCGTCTACCTGCCCGGCCATGGCAACGGCGGCCTGAGCGTGCCGCTGTCGGCGCTGCAGCGCCAGAACGGTGGCAGCGCCGTGTACGTGGTCGACAACAAGACGTCTACGGTGAAGCTGCGGCCGGTGCAGACCGGCGCCTTCGGCGAAGACCGCGTGCCGGTGAAGAGCGGCCTGGCCGCATCGGACTGGGTGGTCGCCGCGGGCGGACATCTGCTGCGCGACGGGCAGAAGGTGCAGCCGGTGGATCGGGACAACCGCCCCGTAAAGGCGAACTGACCGAAGCAGTCGAGCGTGATGCTCTCGATGAAGCAGTAGAAGCGACTCCCGCAAGGCACGAACGCCCTTCCCCTGCTTGCGGGGGAAGGGGACGGGATGGGGCGAGCGTCGAAGCAGTTCGATTCGAGCGCATCGCTCTCGCCCTCACCCCAACCCTCTCCCGCAAGCGGGAGAGGGGGCGAAAAGCTAAAGAGCTGACCACCCATGCGCTTCAACCTTTCCGAATGGGCGCTGCGCCATCGCAGCCTGATCATCTACGCGATGCTGGTGATGGCCATCGCCGGCACGTTCTCGTACCTGCGGCTGGGCCGCAGCGAGGATCCGTCCTTCACCTTCAAGGTGATGGTGGTGCGCACGCTGTGGCCGGGCGCGACCGCCGAGGAAGTCTCGCGCCAGGTTACCGAGCGCATCGAGAAGAAGCTGATGGAGACCGGCCAGTACGAGTTCATCCGCTCGTACTCGCGCGCCGGCGAATCGCAGGTGATGTTCATCGCCAAGGATTCGCTGCGGTCGAAGGACATCGGCCCGCTGTGGTACCAGGTGCGCAAGAAGATCGGCGACATCCGGCCGACGCTGCCGAGCGATGTGGTGGGGCCGTTCTTCAACGACGAGTTCGGCGACACCTTCGGCAACATCTATGCGCTGACCGGCAAGGGCTTCGACTACGCCGTGCTGAAGGACTACGCCGAGCGCGTGCAGCTGGCGCTGCAGTCGCAGCCGGACGTGGGCAAGATCGAGCTGTTCGGCGTGCAGGACGAGAAGGTCTGGATCGAGCTGTCCAACGTGAAGCTGTCCACGCTGGGCGTGCCCGCTGCGGCCGTGCAGCAGGCGCTGGACGAGCAGAACGCGATGGTCCCGGCCGGCTTCTTCGAGACCGGCAGTACGCGCGTGCCGCTGCGCGTTGGCGGCAAGTTCAGTTCGGTGGAAGAGATCCGCGAGTTCCCCATCCGCGTCGGTGATCGCACGTTCCGCCTGGGCGACGTCGCCGACGTGCGCCGCGGGTTCGCCGATCCGCCGGCGCCGCGCATGCGCTTCATGGGGGAGGACGCCATCGGCATCGGCGTGTCGATGAAGGAAGGCGGCGACATCCTCAAGCTCGGCAAGACGCTGGAAAGCGAGTTCGCCAACCTGCAGAAGACGCTGCCGGCCGGCATGGAGCTGCGCAAGGTCGCGGACCAGCCCGCGGCGGTGACCGAGTCGGTCGGCGAGTTTGTGCGCGTGCTGTCCGAGGCCGTGGCCATCGTGCTGCTGGTGAGCTTTTTCTCGCTCGGCCTGCGCACCGGCTTCGTGGTGGCGCTGTCCATCCCGCTGGTGCTGGCGATGACCTTCGCGGTGATGGACGTGTTCGGCGTGGGCCTGCACAAGATCTCGCTGGGCGCGCTGGTGCTGGCGCTGGGCCTGCTCGTCGACGACGCGATCATCGCGGTGGAGATGATGGCCATCAAGATGGAGCAGGGCTTCAGCCGCCTGAAGGCGGCGGCCTTCGCGTGGGACAGCACCGCCTTCCCGATGCTCACCGGCACGCTGATCACCGCCGCCGGCTTCCTGCCCATCGCCACCGCCAAGTCCAGCACGGGCGAATACACGCGCTCGCTGTTCGAGGTGGTGACCATTGCGCTGGTGGTGTCGTGGATCGCGGCGGTCGCGTTCATCCCCTACCTGGGCGACAAGTTGCTGCCCGATTACGGCCACGCCGCCAAGCCGCCGAAGCCCGGCTCGATCCCGCAGCGCTGGTACGCGCTGCGCGAGCGCATCGCCAGCCGCTTCCCGAAACTGCACGACTACATCGCGCCCAAGCCGCCGATCGACGGGCATGCGCACGATCCATATGCGAGCAAGTTCTACGTGCGCTTCCGCGAGTGGGTCACCTTCTGCGTGCGTCATCGCTGGTTGGTGATCGCGGTGACGGCGGGTGCGTTCGTGCTGTCTATCGTGATGTTCCGCTTCGTGCCGCAGCAGTTCTTCCCGGATTCCACCCGGCCGGAACTGATGATCGACATGGAACTGGCCGAAGGCAGCTCCCTGCGTGCGACCACCACCCAGGCCCAGCGCCTGGAAGCCGTGCTGAAGGAGCGCAAGGACCTGGCGAACTTCGTCGCGTACGTCGGCACCGGTTCGCCGCGTTACTACCTGCCTCTGGACCAGCAACTGCCGGCTGCCAACTTCGCGCAGTTCGTGCTGACGCCCAAGAGCCTGGAGGCGCGCGAGGAGATCCGCAGCTGGCTGATCGAGGACGTGTTCAAGCGCTTCCCCGAGCTGCAGATGCGCGTGACGCGACTGGAGAACGGCCCGCCTGTGGGCTATCCGGTGCAGTTCCGCGTGTCGGGCGAGCACATCGACAAGGTGCGCGAGATTGCCTACCAGGTGCAGAAGAAGTTCCGCGAGAACCCGCACGTGGCCAACGTGAATCTGGACTGGGACGAACCCAACAAGGTCGTGCGCCTGGTGGTTGACCAGGAGCGTGCGCGCGCGATGGGCGTGAGCTCGGCGCGGCTGTCGCAGTTCCTGTCCAGCTCGCTGTCGGGCTCGCACATCAGCACCTACCGCGAGGGCAACGAGCTGATCGAGATGCTGCTGCGCGGCCCGGCCGAGGAGCGCCTGCGGCTGGACATGCTGGGCAGCCTGATGGTGCCGACTGAAAGCGGCAAGAGCGTTCCACTGACGCAGATCGCCACGCTCGACTACGGCTTCGAGGAAGGCATCATCTGGCATCGCGACCGTCGCCCGACCATGACCGTGCGCGCCGACATCTACGACGGCACGCAGCCGGCCACGGTGACCGCGCAGATATCGCCGACGCTGGATGACCTGCGCGCGAAGCTGCCGTACGGCTATTCCATCGACATCGGCGGCAGCGTGGAGGACTCCGCACGTGGCCAGAAGTCGATCAACGCCGGCATGCCGCTGTTCCTGTTCGTGGTGTTCACGCTGCTGATGCTGCAGCTGCGCAGCTTCTCGCGCAGCTTCATGGTGCTGCTGACCGCGCCGCTGGGACTGATCGGCGTGACACTGTTCCTGCTGGTGTTCCGCGTGCCGTTCGGCTTCGTGGCGATGCTGGGCACCATCGCGCTGGCCGGCATGATCATGCGCAACTCGGTGATCCTGGTGGACCAGATCGAGCACGACATCCGCGAGGGTTCGCAGCCGTGGGAGGCGATCGTGGAGGCCACGGTGCGGCGCTTCCGCCCGATCGTGTTGACCGCGCTCGCGGCGATCCTGGCGATGATCCCGCTGTCGCGCAGTGCGTTCTTCGGGCCGATGGCGGTGGCGATCATGGGCGGCCTGACGATGGCGACGTTCCTGACGCTGCTGTTCCTGCCGGCGCTGTACGCTGCGTGGTTCCGGGTGAAGGCGCCGCAGGCGGCATGACCGGACGTACGAGGCAGCCGTAGAAATGGAAAGGGCGCCGCGAGGCGCCCTTTCTGTTTCAGTGCGCGCCCCAGGGCGGCGGCGGTGCGGGAACAGGTTGCGACAGGTCGAACTCGACACGGAACAATCGGCCCGGTCGCGCGAGTTCGTAGACGAAACGCCGGTCCGGTTCGATCTCCATCGCCCAGACGTTGGTGAGGGAAACCTCGCGCTTCTCGCGCGTGAACAATGCCCTGGACTCGTCATCCGCCGGGAACGTCTGCCGCTTCGGCGTGCCGGCATCGACGGTGTCGCCGCCGTACATCGTCAGTACATCCTCGCTGCCATCCTCATGGCGGTGGTCGTGCTTGAGACGCAGGCCATCGGGCGTACGCGTGAGCACCCACGTGCGCGAGCGGTCCTTGCCGACCACGAACGGAATGCGCAGCGTGTCGCCGTCGCATTCGCGCACGTACATCACGAGCGCCTTGCCCGCGAACGGGTCAGGGCCCTGCGCAGATGGTGTGTCGATGACCACGCGGCCGGCGTACGCCTTCCCGCACAGGGCGGCGAGGTTGCGGAAGAAATCATCGGCGGGCGTGCCGTCCGCCGCAGGAGCGGGAGTGAGGGTGCTGCAGGCGCTTCCGAGCAACGCCAGGCAGAGCAGGGGAATGCGAAGGAGGGTCTTCATCGCCGCACGCTAGCCCGAAGTGCCGTCCCGAGGCAACGCGTTGCGCGCGACGAATAAAGAGAGGCCTTCCCCACGCAGGAGGAAGGCCCGGGGTAACGATACGGAGAGGCCGGTCAGTCGCGCATCATCACCGGCTGGCACTCCAGTTCCAGTTGCTCGAGCACGGCAGCGGTAGCAGCCTGCGTGCCCACGCCGCGCCCGCCCGGCGCCAGGTCAGCGGTGAACACACCGTTGTCGAGCGCGCCGTCGACGGCCTTCTCGATGCAGCGCGCTTCGTTCTCCAGGCCCAGCGAGTGGCGCAGGAGCATGGCGGCGCTGAGGATGGTCGCGTACGGATTGGCGATGCCGCGACCGGCGATGTCGGGCGCGGAACCGTGGATGGGCTCGTACAGGCCGACCGTGCTCTCGCCCAGCGACGCCGAAGGCAACAGCCCCAGCGAGCCCGCCAGCATCGAGGCTTCGTCGGTCAGGATGTCGCCGAACATGTTCTCGGTGACGATGACGTCGTACTCGCGCGGCTTGGCGAGCAGATGCATGGCCATCGAGTCGACCAGCTGGTGCTCCAGTTCGATCCCGGGGAACTCCTCGCGCACCACGCGCGTGACGACTTCGCGCCACAGGCGCGAGGTCTCCAGCACGTTGGCCTTGTCGACGGAGGTCACGCGCCCGCGACGCGACTGCGCCAGCGTGCACGCGCGGCGCGTGACGCGCTCGATCTCGGCGACGGAGTACTCGCACAGGTCGCTCGCGCTGTCGGCGGTGCGCTGCTTCTGGCCGAAGTAGATGCCGCCGGTCAGCTCGCGCACCACCATCAGGTCAACGCCGGTCAGCAGGTGCGGCTTGATGGGCGAGGCGCCGAGCGCGGCCGGATGCGGCTTCACGGGACGTAGGTTGGCGTACAGGCCCAGTGCCCTGCGGATGGCGAGCAGGCCCTGTTCCGGACGCACCGTCGCTTTGGGATCGGACCACTTCGGTCCGCCGACCGCACCCAGCAGCACCGCGTGCGCGCGCTGTGCGGCGGCCAGTGTGTCGGCCGGCAGCGGCTCGCCGGTGGCGTCGATCGCCGCACCGCCGATGAGCTTTTCCTCGAAGCGGAACACGTGCCCATAACGTTGCGCGACGGCGCGCAGCACCTGCACGGCGGCGGCGGTGACCTCCGGGCCGATGCCGTCGCCCGGCAGGACGAGGATGTCAGCTTGCATGGCGGAACTCCTGAGACTGTCGTTGGGTTTCGAAGCGGGCAATGGCATCGTCCTGCTTGAGCAGGTAACCGAGCTGGTCCACGCCTTCCAGCAGGCACGTCCGCGCGAACGCATCCAGCGGGAACTGCACGCGGCTGCCATCGGGCAGGGTGACGCTGCGGCTGGCCACGTCGACGTGCAGTTCGATGCCGGGCTGGTCGAGCAGGGCGTCGACCACGCTTTCGTCCAGCACGATCGGCAGCAGCCCGTTCTTCAGCGCGTTGCTGCGGAAGATGTCGGCGATCTCGGCGCTGATCACGGCGCGCAGGCCAAGATCGGTCAGCGCCCACGGCGCATGCTCGCGCGAGGAGCCGCAGCCGAAATTGCGTCCGGCCACCAGGATGCGCGCACCGACGTTCTCCGCCTTGTTGAACGCGAACTCGGGATTGGGCGACCCGTCGGCGAGATACCGCCAGTCGTTGAACGCGTGCTTGCCCAGGCCCTTGCGCTGCGTGGTGGTGAGGAAGCGCGCCGGAATGATCTGGTCGGTGTCGATGTTGCGTTCGCGCAGCACGACGGTGCGCGCGGTGAGTTCGGTGAAGGGACGCATCAGAACGACTCCATTGAATCTGCAATGCCGTCATCCCCGCGAAGGCGCGGAGCCATGGTCGTTGCTTTTGCCCGTACTGATCCGTGGAGCAACGTCCATGGATTCCCGCTTGCGCGGGAATGACGAGCGATTGCGAAATCGGAAGTGCCCATCACGCCACCTCCAGTTCGGCCAGCGTTGCCGGCGCCGTCGTCAGGTATGGACGCGGGTCGGTGATCTCGCCCGCGACCGCACAGGCAGCCGCCGTGAGCGGCGAGGCCAGGACGGTGCGCGCGCCCTTGCCCTGGCGGCCCTCGAAATTGCGGTTGCTGGTGGATACCGCCAGCTGGCCGGCGCCGACCAGATCGCCGTTCATCGCGATGCACATCGAGCAACCCGGCTCGCGCCACTCGGCGCCGGCCGCGCGCACGACGGCGTCGATGCCTTCGGCTTCCGCATCGCGCTTGACCTGCTCGGAGCCAGGCACCACCAGCATGCGCACGCGCGGATGCACGCGTCGGCCACGCAGCACGCTGGCGGCTTCGCGCAGGTCCGACAGCCGCGAATTCGTGCAACTGCCGACGAAGACCACGTCGACGGCGCGTCCCGCCAGCGCCGCGCCCTCGCTCCAGCCCATGTAGTCGCGCGCCTTGGCCTCGTCGGCATCGTGGCCGGCGGGCACATGCCCGGCGATCGCCGCGACCTGTCCCGGATGCGTGCCCCAGGTCAGCGTCGGCTGGATGTCGCGCGCATCGATGCGGACCTCGCGGTCGAAGCGTGCGCCATCGTCGGTATGGAACTGCTTCCACGCTTCGATGGCCGCATCGAAGTCCGCGTCCTGGGGCACGCGCGGACGGCCGCGCAGGTACTCGAAAGTGACCTCGTCCGGCGCGATCAGGCCCGCGCGCGCGCCGGCTTCGATCGACATGTTGCACACCGTCATGCGCTGTTCCATCGAGAGCCTGCGGATCGCCGAGCCTCGGTACTCGATGACGTGCCCGGTTCCGCCATTGACGCCGATGACGCCGATCACGTGCAGGATCAGGTCCTTCGCGCCAACACCGGGTGCCAGTTCGCCGTCGATCGTGATGGCCAGCGTCTTCGGCTTGCGCTGCAGCAGGCACTGCGTGGCCAGCACGTGGCCAACCTCGCTGGTGCCGATGCCGAAGGCGAGCGCACCGAATGCGCCATGCGTGGCGGTGTGGCTATCGCCGCAGACGATGGTCATGCCGGGCTGGGTCAGGCCGAGTTCCGGACCGATCACGTGCACGATGCCGCGGTGCGGACTGGCGTAGTCGAACAGCTCCACGCCGAAGCGCGTGCAGTTCTCCGCCAGCTTCTCGACCTGCGCGCGCGCGTCGGGCGTGAAGTACGGGCGCTGCCCGTTCGCGTCCGGCGGCAGCGTTGGCGTGGAGTGATCGAACGTGCCCTTGGTGCGGTCCGGGCGACGCACCGGCAGGCCGCGCGCGTCGAGTTCCGCGAAGGCCTGCGGCGAGGTGACCTCGTGGATCAGGTGCAGGTCGATGTACAGCACCGCGGGTGCGGCATCGCTTTCGGGCGCGACGACGTGCGCGTCCCACAATTTGTCGAACAGGGTGCGGGGTGTCTGGCTGGTCATGTGACTCTGGCTGGTCAAGGTGTGATGTGCGCTCAGGCGATGGCGGCGGCGCGGGATTCGGCCGTCTGCACGCGCGTGCGCTGCAGGCGGTTGGCGATGTCGAGCCACGCCAGCGCACTGGCTTCGAGGATGTCGGTGCTGGTGCCCGAGCCGGTCAGTTCGCGTCCGTCGATGCGCGCGATGATCTGTGCCTGGCCTTGGGCGTCCTCGCCGGTGGTGACGCTGGACACCTGGTAGCTGTCGATTTCCAGCGCGATGCCGGTGGCGCGCGCCAGCGCCGCGAAGAGCGCGTGCACAGGGCCGTCGCCGACCGCGGCCTCGCTGACTGTGCCGCCCTCGGCATCGACCAGCTGCACGCTGGCGGTGGGCAGGCTGTCCTGTGCCACGCCGGTACTGACATGGAAACGCGCCAGCCGATGGCCACGTGCGCCGCGCGCATCGGCGCCCAGCACCAGTGCCTCCAGATCGGCGTCGAATACCTCGCGCTTCTTCTCGGCCAGCGACTTGAACGCGGCGAACACCGAGTTGAGTTGCGCCTCGTCCAATGCGAAGCCCAGCGTCTGCAGGCGGTCGGACAGGGCGGCGCGTCCGCTGTGGCGCCCCATCACCATCTGCGACTGCGCCCAGCCGACGTCTTCCGGACGCATGATCTCGTACGTGCCGCGATGCTTGAGCATCCCGTGCTGATGGATGCCCGATTCGTGCGCGAACGCGTTCTGGCCGACGACGGCCTTGTTGCGTTGCACCGCCATGCCGGTGATTCGCGAGAGCAGGCGCGAGGTCGGTACCAGGCGGCGCGAATCGATGCGCGTATGCGCGCCGTAGTACGCACTGCGCACGCGCAGGGCCATCACCAGTTCTTCCAGCGCGCAGTTGCCCGCGCGCTCGCCAATGCCGTTGATGGTGCATTCGACCTGTCGCGCGCCGCCCTCGATCGCCGCGAGAGAATTGGCAACCGCCAGGCCCAGGTCGTTGTGGCAGTGCGCGCTGAACACCGCCTGGTCCGCATCGACCACGTGGGCACGCAGGTACTCGAACAGCGCGCGGATTTCGCTCGGCGTGGTGTAGCCGACCGTGTCGGGGATGTTCAGCGTGCGCGCGCCGGCCTTCACCGCGGCGCTGCACACCTGCGCCAGATAGTCGTGTTCGGTGCGCAACGCATCCTCGGCCGAGAACTCCACGTCGTCGACGTAGCGGCGGGCCAGTTCGACGGCCATCACCGCGCGCTCCAGCACCTGCTCCCTGCTCAGGCCCAGCTTGTGTTCGCGGTGCAGCGGACTGGTGGAGATGAAGACGTGGATGCGCGGATGCGTTGCGCCTTCCAGTGCGCGTGCGCAGGCCTCGATGTCGCCGGGATGGCAGCGCGCCAGCGTGGCGATGGTGGAGCCGCGCACCTCGCGGGCGATGGCCTGCACGCCCTTGAGGTCGGCTTCGGAACTCGCCGGGAAGCCGGCTTCGATCACGTCCACGCCTAGTTCGGCCAGCGCATGCGCGAAACGCAGCTTCTGCGGCGCGGTCATACTGCAGCCTGGCGACTGCTCGCCGTCGCGCAGGCTGGTGTCGAAGATGCGTACTCGCGATGCGGGGTCGTTCATGGACAAGGCCTCGAAATCGGATCTGGCGCGGACAGGGGCGAAGCGGACGGGCGGGCGTCGGAAGGGCGAAGTCGAAGCATTCAGGCGGTCTCCATCTCGAAAGTGGTTCTTTCGGCGTCGATACGTGTCGACCCGGCTCGGGAAGTCCTGGCAGCAGGCATGAGCGTGGCGATGGCGGGCTCCAGCATTGGCGCGGCATCGCGCTGCCGGCGACGCGGCCGGCGCGGCGCACGCGGGCGCACGTCGGAAAGCAGCTGCGCCAGCACGCTGGCATCGAGGTTGCCGCCGGACACGACCGCACACTTGCGCTTGCCGGCGACGCGGCGACCGGCCGCCAGCGCCAGTGCGCCGGCACCCTCGGCGATCACGTGTTCCTCCAGCGCCAGCCGCACCAGCGTTTCGCGCAGTTCCGCCTCGCGCACCACGACGATGTCGTCCAGCAGTTGCCCGCACAGCCGACGCGTCAGTTCGCCGGGCTGCTTCACGCGTACCCCATCGGCCAGCGTCGCGGCGGGTTCGCGCGGAGCCAAGTCGCCGGCGACCGCGCGGCGCATCGAATCCACGCCCTCCACCTGCGCGCCGATCACGCGCACGCCCTGCGACTTCAGCGCCAGCGCAACGCCCGAGGCCAGGCCGCCGCCGCCGATGGGCACCAGCACCACGTCCGGCATCAACGCCGCCAGCTCCAGTCCGACGGTGCCTTGGCCGGCGATCACGTCGGGATCGTCGAAGGCGGAAAGCACGCGGTAGTCGTTCTGCGTGGCCAGCTCCGCGGCGAAGGCCTTGGCCTCGTCGTAGGTGTCGCCGTGCAGGCGCACGGTGGCGCCCCAGTGCGCGACGCCGGCGATCTTCGTCTGTGGCGCGCTGCGCGGCATCACCGTGATGGCCGTGACGCCCAGGCGGTACGCCGCCCAGGCCAGGCCCTGCGCATGGTTGCCCGCGGAGGCTGCGATCACCGTGCGCGTGTCGCCACGCTCACGTGCGGCCAGCAGGGCATTGAGTGCGCCGCGCACCTTGTACGAACCGGTGCGCTGCAGGTTCTCCAGCTTCAGCCAGCAGCCGAAACGCTCGGCATGGTGCAGCGGCGTCGGCGGCAGGTAGCGGCGCAGCCGTGCCTGAGCCGCCAGCACGTCGGCGGCGGATACGCGTACGTCGGTGCCTATGTCGCCGTCCATCATGGATTTCAACCTCCCTCTCCCCCGCATGAGGGGGAGAGGGTTGGGGTGAGGGGGCGAGTGCCGGAGGCGCTCGCGTTCTTGCCGGAATGCAGGGAGGCAGCAAGAGCCCTCCTCACCCCAGCCCTCTCCCCCGACGATGCCGGGGGAGAGGGAGCGGTTGTCTTGCAGGCGAGCGAGCGCATCAGACCGCCGTCAGCCAGTGCGCATGGGCGGGTTCCTCGCCACGCACCACGCGGCCGTACAGCGCGGCAAGCTCGCGCGTCACCGGGTTGTCGCCGAACTCGCGGCGATCCAGTGCGCTGATCGGTGCCAGCTCGGCCGCGGTGCCGCAGACGAACACCTCGTCGGCGTCCAGCAGCTCGTGATGCGTGACCGGGCGTGACGTCGCACCGCTCAGCGCCATCACCGTATCGCGCGTGATGCCAGGCAATGCGTCGCGGTGCTCGACGGCAGTCACTTCGCCGTTGCGCACCATGAACACGTTGGCGCCGGTGCATTCGACGACGTAGCCGTCGTGGTCGACGAACAACGCCTCGTCGAAACCGCGCAGGCGCGATTCGCGCTTGGCCAGGATCGAGTTGATGTACGCGCCGCACAGCTTCAGCGGCGGCAGCGACGAAGCCGGATTGCGTTTCCAGGGCGACACCGTCAGGCGCGCGCGCTTGCCGTTCAGATGCACCACCGTCGGCAGCGTGACGACCATGAAGTGCTGGCTCAGGCCCGGCACGTCCAGGCCGACGGCAACGCTGTCGGCCGCCGTGCCCAGCCAGGTCAATGGACGGATGTACGCATCGCGATGCCCGTTGGCGCGCAGCGTCTGCAGCGTCGCCTCGAACGCCTGCGCGACGTCGAAGTCGATGCCGAGCAGGTCGGCGCCCTTGCGCATGCGTTCCAGGTGGTCCTGCAGGCGGAACACCGCCGCGCCGTCGCGCGTGGCGTAGCTGCGGATGCCTTCGAACACGCCCGTGCCGTAGTGCATGGCGTGCGTGGTCAGCGGCGCCTGCAGCGAGTCGGCGCTGGCCAGTTCGCCGTCGAACCACAGCAGCGGCATTCCGGGACGGCGCGCATCGTCCAGCAGCGACACCGGCATGGACGCGCGTTGTTGCGCCGGGTTGCGTGTGGCGGTCACTGACATTGCGACACCTCCACCGACAGGCAGTCGTAGAGCTTGGCGAGCTGGTGCTGCAGGTTGCTGTCGTCGCGGTCGCCTTCGACGGTCAGCCGCAGGTACCAGCGGTCGCCGTCGGCCTGGGCCTCGCCGTCGACGGCGAGCGGTCGGAAGCCTCGACGTTCGGCTGCGCCGAGCACGCGCGCCAGCGCGCCCTCGGCCTGACGCAGGGTGAGATCAAGCTGGTATCGCATGGCGGGGATCCTCGGAGGGGGAGGGAGAGGTCGCGTGCGCATCGGCCTCGGGGTCGAGCATCTGCGCGTTGTTGTGGTTGGGCGGCACCAGCGGCCACACGTTGGCCGCGGTGTCGATGGCGACGTGCAGCAGCGCGGGGCCTGGCGCGGCGAGCAGGGCCTGCAGTGCGTCCTCGACGCGGTCGGCACGATCCACGTGCAGCGCCTGCACGCCGAAAGCCGCGGCGATCGCGCCGAAGTCCGGGTTGTCGGACAGGTCGATCTCGGAATAGCGCCGCTCGAAGAACAGCTCCTGCCACTGGCGCACCATGCCCAGCGCCTGGTTGTCGAGCAGCACGATCTTCACCGGCAGCCCGTAGCGGCGCAGCGTCGCCAACTCCTGCACGTTCATCAGGAACGAGCCGTCGCCGCTCACGCACACGACCTGCGCGTCGGGATGCTGCAGCTGCGCGCCGATGGCCGCCGGCAGGCCGAAGCCCATCGCACCCAGCGCGCCGCTGGTGAGGTGCTGGCGCGGATCGGCGAAACGCCAGTGCTGCGCGACCCACATCTGGTGCTGGCCGACGTCGCACGCAACCACGGCGCCGGGCGCCAGTTCCGACAGGCGCTTGAGCAATGCCGGTGCGTACACGGTTTCGCCCGGCGCGTCGTAACGCGCGGCATGATCGCGGGCACGCTGCTGGCAGGTCGCGCGCCACGCGCGTCGCGATGCACCGTTGCGTCCGTGCAGATGCGCGGCGCACGGCAGGGTCAGTGCGGTCAGCGTGCGGCGGATGTCGCCGCACACGCCGGCGTCGGCGTGGCGCAGCTTGCCGATCTCGCACGCGTCCAGGTCCATGTGCACCACGCGCGCGTTCGGTGCGAACTCCGCCAGCTTGCCCGTGGCGCGGTCGTCGAAGCGGGCGCCGACCACGATCAGCAGGTCGGCCTCCTGCACGGCCAGGTTGGCTGCGCGGCTGCCGTGCATGCCCAGCATGCCCAGGTTGAGCGGGTGCGCGGATGGCAGCGCACCCAGGCCCTTCAGCGTCAGCACGGTGGGGATCTGCGTCGCGTCGACGAAGGTGCGGAACGCCTGCATCGCGTCGCCCAGGGCGATGCCGCCGCCGCCGTACAGCACCGGCCGCTGCGCCTGCGAGATCAGCGCCAGCGCCGCGTGCAGCGACGCGTCCTTAGGCGCGGGCACGTCGTCGATCTGCGCCGGCACGTGCAGCGGCAGGTGCGAGGCATCGCCGACCTGCACGTCCTTGGGCAGGTCGATCAGCACCGGGCCGGGACGGCCCGAGCGCGCGATGCGGAACGCTTCGGCAACCATCTGCGGCAGGTCGTCGACACGACGCGCGATGAAGCTGTGCTTCACGATCGGCAGCGTCATGCCGAACACGTCCAGCTCCTGGAACGCGTCGGTGCCCATCAGCGTGGTCGCCACCTGCCCGGTGATGACCACCATCGGCACCGAATCCAGCATCGCATCGGCGATGCCGGTGACCAGGTTCGACGCGCCCGGGCCGGACGTCGCCACGCATACGCCCACGCGCCCGCTGGCCCGCGCATAGCCGTTCGCCGCAAACGCGGCACCCTGTTCGTGACGGACCAGTACGTGCTTGAGGTCCGACCCGTGCAGGGCATCGTAGAACGGCATGATTGCGCCGCCCGGATAGCCGAACAGCGTGTCGACGCCTTCGGTCTCCAGGGCCTGCACCAGCCAGCGGGCACCGTTCATCACGCGGCCTCGGTCTGTGCTTCGCGCTGGTCGGCAGCCGCGGCCGGTGCCGCCTGCGGGGCGGTGGACAGCCACTTCATGTTGGCGCGCAGCTTTCTGCCGACCGCTTCGATCGGATGTTCCAGGTCGCCCTGCTTGAGTGCCTTGTAATTGGCGTTGCCGGCGGCGTACTCGGCGATCCACTGGCGGGCGAAGGTTCCGTCCTGGATCTCGGTCAGCACCTTCTTCATCTGCGCGCGCGTGTTGTCGTCCACCACGTAGGTGCCGCGCGTCAGCGCACCGTATTGCGCGGTCTCGCTGATGAACTCGTGCATGCGGGTGATGCCGCCTTCGTAGAACAGGTCGACGATCAGCTTCAGTTCGTGCAGGCACTCGTAGTACGCGACCTCGGGCTGGTAGCCGGCTTCGACCAGCGTTTCCCAGCCGGCCTGTACCAGCTTGGTTGCGCCGCCGCACAGTACGGCCTGCTCGCCGAACAGGTCGGTCTCGGTCTCTTCCTTGAAGGTGGTCTTGATGGCGTTCTGGCGCGCACCGCCGATGCCGGCGCAGTAGGTCAGCGCGAGTGCCTCGGCATGGCCGCTGCGGTCCTGGTACACGGCGTACACGGAAGGCACCCCGCGGCCGATCTCGTACTCGCGGCGCACCAGCGCGCCCGGGCCCTTGGGTGCGACCAGCACCACGTCCAGATCCTCGCGCGGCGTGATCTGCCCGTAGTGCACGTTGAAGCCATGCGCGAACAGCAGGCACGCGCCCTTGGCGATGTTCGGCTCGATGACTTCGCCGTACAGCTGCGGCTGGACCATGTCCGGCGTGAGCACGGCGACCAGCTCGGCGTCCTTGACGGCCTCGGCCGGTGTTTTAACGGTGAAGCCGTCGGCCTTGGCCTTCAGCTCGGTGGGGCCGCCGGGCCGCAGCCCGATGGTGACGTCGAAGCCGGAGTCGCGAAGGTTGAGCGCATGCGCGCGGCCCTGACTGCCGTAACCGACGATGGCGACGCGGGGCTTGTGCTGGGTGGTCATGGGTGTGGTCCGTGGTCGATGGATGAAGGGCGGGGCGGGTCAAACCAGAAGCAGTTCGCGCGACTCGTCGGGAACGACGTGCAGCGGAATGTCGCGTGACGGGGTTCGTGCGATGTCGAGCGGCCCGGGCGCGGTGACCGCGCCGCGCGAGGCGGAACTCACCAGTTGCGCGTACTTGGCCAGCACGCCGGTGGTCACGCGCGGCGCGATGCGCGCGGGTTCGCGTGCGGCCAGGTCGGCGTCGACGTCGATTCGGCGCGTGCGCACGTCGATGCGCACCTTGTCGCCATCGCGCAGCTTGGCGATGGGGCCGCCGCGTGCGGCTTCCGGCGCGATGTGGCCGACCATGAAGCCGTGCGTGGCGCCGCTGAAGCGTCCGTCGGTGATCAGCGCGACGTCGTTGCCCAGCCCCTGGCCGACCAGCGCGGCGGTGACGGCCAGCATCTCGCGCATGCCCGGACCGCCCGCGGGACCTTCGAAACGGATCACCACCACGTCGCCGGCGCGGATCTGCCGCGCCTGCACCGCGGCGAATGCGGCTTCTTCCGAGTCGAACACGCGCGCGGTGCCTTCGAAGTGCTCGATGCCGTGGCCGGCGAGCTTGAGGATGCAGCCTTCGGGCGCGAGATCGCCGTACAGGATCGAATAGCCGCCGCGCGGTTTGAACGGCTGCGCGATCGGACGCACCACGTCCTGCGCGGGCGCCGGCGGCAGCGCGTCGAGCTCGGCGAAGAACGAACGGCCCGTGACGGTGGGGATGTCCTCGATGAGTCCGGCCGCACGCAGTTCGTGCGCGACCAGCGCGGCACCGCCCATCTCGAACATCTCCGCCGCGGTGTAGCGGCCGCCGGGCTTCAGGTCGGCGATCACCGGTGTATGCGCGGCCGCTTCGAACTCTTCCAGGTCGAACGGCACGCCCGCCTCGTGCGCGATCGCCAGCAGATGCAACGCCGCGTTCGTCGAACCCGCGGTGGCCGAGACCGCGCGCGCCGCGTTGCGCAGCGCAGCGGGAGAGAGGATGTCGCGCGGTCCCGGTCCACCGTCGCGCAAACGCTGCATCACCATCGCGCCACAGGCCCGCGCTGCGGCGGGCTTGTCGGCGTGGATGGCGGGAATGTCGTTGAGTTGCAGCGGCGACAGGCCGAGGAACGTCAGCACCATCGCCATCGTGTTGGCGGTGAACTGGCCCCCGCACGCACCTGCACCCGGACAGGCGTGCGATTCGATGCGGTGCAGTTCCGCATCGTCGATGCGACCGGCCGAATGCGCGCCGACGGCCTCGAAGACGTCCTGCACGGTGAGCGGCTTGCCGGCGCGATCGCCGGCGCACTTCCCCGGCATGATCGTGCCGCCGTAGAGGATCACCGTCGGGATATCCAGCCGCGCCGCCGCCATCGCCGCGGCCGGGATGGTCTTGTCGCAACCCACCAGCAACACCATCGCGTCCAGGCAGTGGCCATTCACGGCCAGCTCAATGGAGTCGGCGATGGTCTCGCGCGAGGCCAGCGACGCGCGCATGCCGTCGGAGCCCATCGCGATGCCGTCGGTGACGGCGATGGTGTTGAACTCGATCGGCGTGCCGCCGTTCTCGAGCACGCCTTCGCGCACGTGCCCGGCCAGGTCGCGCAGCGTGAAATTGCACGGCGACACGTCGGACCAGGTGTGCACGACGGCCACCAGCGGCTTCGCGATGGCCGCGTCGTCCAGTCCGGTCGCACGCAGCATGGCGCGAGCGGGAGCGCGTGCAGGGCCGTGCTTGATGGCGTTGCTTCTCACTGCGGGGTCCTGTTCGTGGTTTTTCGTGCGGAAAAAAGAAAAACCCCGCGCCTTGTCGGGCGCGGGGTCTTGGTGTTCGACCTGGGTTTGGTGCGTCTTACTTACACAAACCCGTACTCCGCGCTGGCATGCCCGGTAATAAGTACGAGTACAAGAATGAGCGCGGCCGTGATCGGCGCGAGCTTGGTCAGTACGAACGAAATGCGGTTGTCAGCGCCGGCACGCAGCGCGCCGACCGGGCCCTTGCCCTGGTTGGAAGCGGTCTGCGAGTGGTTGCTGCGCTGCGTCATGTCAGCGAGAGAAACACGGCCCTGACGGCCGTGTCAACAGTTTCGTGCGTAACGGACGTGAACTGGGATGGGCGACGCCTTCGCCGGGCCGGGATGGTTGCAACGGTTACCAATCGTGGGCTTCACGCGATCGCATGCAATGCCGCGCGTAGCGCTTCGTAGTGCGCAGGCAGCGATTCCGCATGGGCGGGCCATGCCAGCGTCCGCGCGAGTGCGGGCGGCGGCTCCACCACGTGACCCACCAGTGGCTCCACGATGCTCTCGAACTTGGCCGGATGCGCGGTGGCAACCGCTGCCCAGGGGCGCGTGTCGCCGCTTGCTCGCAACTGTTCGAGCACGTGCAGTGCGGTTGCGGTGTGCGGACAGGGCACGACGCCGTGGCGCGCTGGCGCGCTGCGGATGGTTTCGCGGATGGTGGCATCGTCGACGGCGAACGACTGCAGCGCGCCGCGTAGCGCGTCGTCGCTCTCGTGCCAATGGCGCAGCCGTTCGAAGTTGCTCGGCGCGCCGACGTCCATGGCGTTGGCCAGCGTGGCGATGGTCGGTTGCGGCGAATACGGCTGGCCGGCGAAGTAGCGCGGCAGCACATCGTTGGCGTTGCTGGCCAGGATCAGTTCGCCCACCGGCAGACCCATGCGCCTGGCGACGAATGCCGCGCAGGCATTGCCCAGGTTGCCGGTGGGCACGATGAAATTGAGCGGAGCGCCTTCGCGCTCGAAGAAGCCGAGCGCCGCGTGCGCGTAATACGCCACCTGCGGCAGCAGCCGGCCCAGGCTGATGCTGTTGGCGGAACTCAGCGGAACTTCGCGTCGCAGCGCTTCGTCCGACAACGCCTGCTTGGCCATGCGCTGGCAATCATCGAACGTGCCCTGCACGCGGAAGGTGCGCACGTTGCCGCCCCAGCATTCCAGCCCGTGCGCCTGCCGCGGCGACACGCGCCCTTCCGGATACAGAATGACCACATTGAAGCCCGCGCGGCGATGGAACGCCGAAGCCACGGCAGCACCGGTGTCGCCGGAGGTCGCGACGATGATCGTCGTCGGAGGTGCGCCGACATTGCGCAGGCGCTCCAGCGCGCCGGCGAGGAATCGAGCGGCGTAATCCTTGAAAGCGGCGGTGGGGCCGTGGAACAACTCGAGCAGATGGTCGCCGTCGTGCTTCAGCGGGCGCAATGGGGCATCGAAGGAGTACGCCTGCGCGCACAGGTGCGCAAGCGCGTCGCGCAACGAAGATTCGTCGAAGTAGGGTGCAAGCGCCGCGATGGCGGTGTCGGCAAGCGTTTCTCCGCGCGTGAGCGAGTCCAACACCGGAATGCGTTCCGGCACATACAACCCGCCGTCCGGCGCGAGGCCGGCGACCAGGGCTGCATCGATGTCGGTGGCGGGAGTGTGGCCGCGGGTGCTGATGAAGCGCATGGGATTCCGGTGAGTTATGAGACAGCCTGGGTGGAGGGGAACACGTGCTGCTTCTGCTCCCTCCCCTGCTCGCAGGGGAGGGTTGGGGAGGGGTTGTGAGCCGCACCGCGGCGAGCTCGGCGCGGCGCGCCTTCGAACCGCTCCCAACTTCCGCAAGCGGGCGAGAAGCAAAGCAGCGGATCTTTGCTCCCGTGCAGCCAATGAAAGGAAGCGACTTCCCCGACCGACCACACGCCACACAGCTACACGCGTCCGATCACCTCCGCGCGCGGCCCTGCCACCGGCGTGACATAGGCGCGCGAACCGAAACCCACCTCCGCGAACGCCGCCTGCATGGCAGGTGCAGCCGCCTCGGCCTGGGTTCTGGAAGCAAACCACGCGAACGTGCTGGGGCCGGCGCCCGAAATGCTTGCGCCGAGCGCACCCTGATGCAGCGCGGCCGCCTTGGCCTGCGCGAAGCCTGGGATGAGCGTCGCGCGTCGCGGTTCCACCAGCAGGTCGTGCAGGCCTTCTCGCAGCAGTTGGGCGTCGCCGCGTTGCAGGCCGGTGAGGAACAACGCCAGATGCGCGCTTTGTTCGACGACGAGCGAGAGCGGATACGGATCGGCCAGCACCGCGCGCGCGTGCCGGGTTTCGAGGACTTGGTCCGGATGCACCACCACCGCGTGCAGCCAGTCCGGCACCTGCAGCGGAATCATCCGCGTGTCGGTCGCCATCACCACGCCGCCCAACAGCATCGGCGCGACGTTGTCGCCGTGGCGGCTGCCGCTGGACACCGATTCGCCATCCAGCGCGAACTCGTACAGCGCCTCGCGCGGCAAGGGGTCGTCGAGCAGCGCGTTGGCCGCGACCAGCGCCGCCACGCACGAAGCGGCCGAACCACCGAGGCCGGATCCCAGCGGGATGCCTTTTTCCAGCTCCAGTTCGAAGCCGTGCGCAAGGCGCAGCTTCGCGCGCAACGCGATGAGTGCCTGGCCGGCGGTGTTGCGTCCGGCGTCGAGCGGCAACGTGTCCGCACCGGGAACGTCGCCGCGGATCGCAGCGATGCGCACCGTGGGTTCATCGATGCGGCGTACCAGCGCGACGTCGCGAATGCCTTCGATGGAGTGGCCGAGCAGGTCGAAGCCGACACCGATGTTGCCCACGCTGCCCGGCGCGAAGGCGCGCACGGCATTGCGCGAGTGTTCGCGGGGCTGCGTCGTCTGGGAGGTGATGGATGCGGGATCAGGACTCATGTGATTCCGAAGTTTGAATGGCATGCATCGCTGCGGCGCGATCTATCTCGTCACGACAACGACTGCGCGATGGCCAGCACGTCGCCGAAGACGCCCGCCGCGGTGACGTCGGGCCCGGCGCCGGGCCCTTGCACGACCAGCGGATTGTCCGCGTAACGCCGGGTGCGGAACTGCACCAGGTTGTCGGTCAGCCGCGTGTGGCAGCAGGCATGTTCGCCGGGCAGCGCGACCACGCCGACGCTGGCGCGGCCGTCGCGGTCCAGCTGGGCCAGGTGACGCAGGGACTGCTGCCGTGCGGCCGCGTCGCGATAGCGTGCCAGCATCGGCGCGTCCATCTCGTCCAGCCGCGCCAGGAACTCATCGCGGCTCACGTCGCGCAGTGCCGGCGGCACCAGGTTTTCCACGTCCACGTCCTCCAGCGACAACGCGCGACCGGCTTCGCGCGCCAGGATCACCAGTTTGCGCGCAACGTCCAGACCGGACAGGTCGTCGCGCGGATCGGGTTCGGTGTAGCCCAGCGCCTGCGCCTCGCGCACCAGCTGCGAGAACGGCGTAGTGCCGTCGAACCGGTTGAACAGCCACGACAGTGTGCCCGAGAGCATGCCGTCGATGGCATACAGCTCGTCGCCGGTGTCCAGAAGATTGCGCAATGTCAGCATGACCGGCAGGCCTGCGCCGACGGTGGCTTCGTAACGGAAGCGGCCGCCGCCGCTGCGGCTGGCATCCTGGATGGCCGCGTACTGCGTCCACGGGCCGCTGCCGGCCTGCTTGTTCGGTGTGACGACGTGGATGCCGCGCGCCAGCCAGCGCGGGTATTCCGCGGCGATCGCCGGGCTCGCGCTGCAGTCGACGATCAACGCGTGCGGGAGGTGCTCGCCACGTACGTGGCCGGCGAAACGCTCCAGGTCCAACGCGTGGGCTGCACCTCCCTGCAGGCGCGCGGCGGCGTCGGCCGGTTCGAAGCCGCGCTCATCCAGCACCATCGACCGGCTGTTGGCGATGGCGCGCAGGCGCAGATCGATGCCGCTGCGGCGCCGCAGTTCCGGCAAGGCCGCGGACATCTGCACCAGCAGCGCACTGCCCACCTGGCCGGGGCCGATCACGCCGACCGACAGCGTCTGCGGCGACAGCCAGAACGCCGCGTGCGCGGCGCGCAGTGCGCGCGTGGCATCGCGTGCGCCGATGGCCACGGAAATGTTGCGTTCGCCGGCGCCCTGCGCGATGGCGCGTGCGTTCACCCGTGCCTGCGCGAGGCCGCCGAGCAGGCGTGCGGCCACGCCGGGCGTTCCGACCATGCCATCGCCCACGGCCGCGAGCACCGCGATATCGCGCGTGAGCGTGACGCCCTGCGCCTGGCCGTCGGCGATGGCCTCGGCGAATGCATCGGCCACGGCGTCGCGCGCGCGTTCGGCCTGGTCGGCCCGCAGTACGCAGCAGATCGAGTGCTCGGACGAACCTTGCGAAATCATGGTTACCGAGACACCCGCGCCGCGCAGCGCGCCGAACATGCGTTCCGCAGCGCCCGGCACGCCGACCAGGCCGTTGCCGACCAGTTCGACGATGGCCAGGTCGTTGACCAGGCTCAGTCCTTTCACCGGCGCGCCGTCGGCCGCGTTATGCGTGCCGATCAGCGTGCCGGGTACTTCCGGCCGGTGCGTGTTGCGGATCCACAATGGAATGCCGCGCTCCTGCACCGGTGCCATGGTCTGCGGATGCAGCACCTTGGCGCCGAAGTAGGCCAGTTCGCAGGCTTCCGCATAGGACATCGACGGCAGGCATACCGCCTCGGGCACGAGGCGCGGATCGGCCGAGAGCACGCCGTCGACATCGGTCCAGATAGTCAGCGCCCGGCCATCGAACAGGTTGGCGAAGATCGCGGCGGAGTAATCGCTACCGTTGCGGCCCAGCGTCGTCGCGCGGCCATGCGTGTCGCGCGCGACGAAACCGGTGACGACCACGTGGCCATCGCCGTGGCGCGCGCGCCACTCGGCCAGGCGTGTACGGCTGGCGTCCCAGTCCACCGCCATGCCCATCTCACCCGCATGCACCACCAGCACGTCGCGCGCGTCCATGCGCAGCCAGCCGTTCGCATCGCCGCCGAGCGCCGCATGCATCAGGCGGGAGGAGAGCACCTCGCCCAGGCCCGGCAGGCCGGGAGCGATCGCATCGGCAGCGGGATCACCTGAGGCGATCGCGGTCAGTTGTTCGTGGAGGCGTTCGAATTCCTCGTCCAGCGCATCGCCAAGTGCGAACTGTTCTGCGTCCAGTGCCACGGCGGCAACGCGATGGCGTTCGCGCAGCTGTTGCCAGCCGGATGTCCAGTCGCCGCCCTCGCGCGCCGCGGAGACCAGTGCGATCAACGCATCGGTCACGCCCTGCATCGCCGAAACGACCACCACGCGCGTCGCTGCGGAATCGGCGATCAACAGCCTGGCTGCCGCGCGATACAGCGATGCGTCGGCCAGGCTGCTGCCGCCGAACTTGTGCACGTGACAGGCCGCCGCAGCGGCGACGGCAGGTGAGGCGAGGGGTGAGGCGTCGGCGGACATGGTGAGGCTCCTGGTGGGCCCCGCGTCCGGTCCGGGTGCGCATGCCGCCACACCCGGGGTCGGGTGCGGAGGCGTGGTCTTCAGATCAACCGGACACGCCCGTCCGCACCCGCAAGCGAGTGGTACCGGTACCGGTGGTAATGGTGCTGATCGCAGCCGCCACGGGCACGGCGGCGCATGTGTCCCGGCCTTGGGGCGGGAGCGTCGTCGTCTGCGGCGGCATGCTGCGATGCGTCATGGCGTCGAGAAGATCATGCGGTTTCGGCGGCTGTCAACAGTTACATACGCAACCGGCGGGCGGACGCGGCCTGCGGGCCGAGCGGGCTCTCCCTAGCGCCGGAGGTTGGACCCGGCCGCCCCCGCATGCTGAAATGCACGCCGAAGCGGGGGTACCGGCGCGTGATGCTCGCCGGTTGAGACAGACCCTTCGAACCTGATGCGGTTGAGACCGCCGTAGGGAAGCTTCGCCGGATGCGGACGACGTTCGTGTCCGTCGCTGCCCGCTTCGTCCCGGCTCGCAAGAGCGCACCACAGGACGAACCCAATGAATGCAGTTCCCTCCGAGTTGATCCAGAAGGCCGAGCGGTTGTCGGCCGACGTCACCCGTCCGATTCCCGGCTCGCACAAGATCCACGTCGAGGGTTCGCGCCCCGACATCCGCGTGCCCATGCGCGAGATCGTGCTGTCGAAGACGCCGACCATGTTCGGCGGCGAGGGCAACGCGCCGCTGGCGGTGTACGACACCTCGGGTGCCTACACCGATGCGAATGCGCAGATCGATCTGGCGCGTGGCTTGTCGCCGCTGCGCGCGCAATGGATCGCCGAGCGCGGCGATACCGAAACGCTGGCGTCGCTGTCGTCGGAATTCGGTCGCCGGCGCGAGCACGATCCGAAGCTCGACGCGGTGCGCTTCCGCAACCGTCCGTTGCCGCGCCGCGCGGTGAGCGGTGCCAACGTCACGCAGATGCATTACGCGCGTCGCGGCATCGTGACGCCGGAGATGGAGTTCATCGCCATCCGCGAGAACCAGCGCATCGAGGCCATCCGCGAGGCGCACCTGCTGCGCCAGCACGCGGGCGAGACTTTCGGTGCGAACATCCAGAAGCTGATCACCCCGGAGTTCGTGCGCGATGAAGTTGCGCGCGGCCGCGCCATCATCCCGAACAACATCAACCATCCGGAAAGCGAGCCGATGATCATCGGCCGCAACTTCCTCACCAAGGTCAACGCGAACATCGGCAACAGCGCCGTGTCGTCGGGCATCGCGGAGGAAGTGGAAAAGCTGGTGTGGTCGATCCGCTGGGGTGCGGACACGGTGATGGACCTGTCCACCGGCAAACACATCCACGAAACGCGCGAGTGGATCATCCGCAACTCGCCCGTGCCGATCGGCACGGTGCCGATCTACCAGGCGCTGGAGAAGGTGGACGGACGCGCCGAGGAACTCACCTGGGAGATCTTCCGCGACACGCTGATCGAGCAGGCCGAGCAGGGCGTGGACTACTTCACCATCCATGCCGGCGTCCGCCTCGCCCACATCCCGCTGACCGCGAAGCGCGTCACCGGCATCGTCTCCCGCGGCGGCTCGATCATGGCGAAGTGGTGCCTGGCGCATCACCAGGAGAATTTCCTCTACACCCACTTCGCCGAGATCTGCGAGATCATGCGGGCCTATGACGTCAGCTTCTCGCTCGGCGACGGCCTCCGCCCCGGCTCCATCGCCGACGCCAACGACGCCGCGCAATTCGCCGAGCTGGAGACGCTGGGCGAGCTGACCAAGATCGCCTGGGCGCGCGACGTGCAGGTGATGATCGAGGGCCCCGGCCACGTGCCGATGCACAAGATCAAGGTCAACATGGACAAGCAGCTGCGCGAATGCGGCGAGGCGCCCTTCTACACGCTCGGGCCGCTCACCACCGACATCGCGCCCGGCTACGACCACATCAC